>CAMDCC010000005.1 GCA_945889545.1 Bifidobacterium breve
GATGCGATACGTGGGGCTCGCGCTCGAGACGTGGAAGGCGATGCGCTGGCCGACCACCGCGCTGGTGGTACTGAGGTAGCCCTCGATGCCAGGTGTCGCGGGTCCATCGGGGTTCGCCGCCACTGCGCCGGCGGGCTCGGAATCCCCGATCCTCCAATCGCTCGTGCCCGTGCGCTCGTTCTCCCGGACGATCCAGTCCGCGACCAGACCGGGGTATGCGCCGGGTGCCGGTGGCCACGCCGCGGGCGGGAGCGGCGCAACCCTTCCGGGCGACGGATCGTGGAGGGCCGCGGCACCCGCCGTTGCGGCGTCGAACCGTGCGAATGCGCCCATTGCAGCCAGCCCCGCCGACCCCTTGAGGAAGCCCCGCCGATCCACGGGCCGGGACAGTAGTGATGTGCCAGCGGTCCTGTGGCAGAAGTGTGGGTCTGGCGCGTGGAGCGCATGGAGGAGACGAGAGTGTCGTACCCCCGTGCGACAGTGGACGTATGGGCGGAGGACCCGAGCACCCCGGAAAGGGTGCACCTGTGTTGCGATTCGCCGACACGGCGAAGCGACTCGGCGCTGCGGCGCGAGCCGCCGGCTTGGTGGTGCCCGCATTCCGGTGCCCACCACGAGTCGCAGGGGCTCGTCGTACGGTCCGACGCTTCCCGGGTGGGTCCGTCGTCTCGGTCACCTTGAAGGGCCGGACCTTCAGCGACGTCGCCACCGACATGGTCGAGGGAGTTGTGGTGGTCAATCGACTGGAAGGGGAGGCGGCGCACCGGTTCCGCCGCGCCCTGCTCGAAGCGGTCGGCGTGTCCGAGGAATCCCCCGAGCCGATGCGGCAGCCCGAAGCTGCGTAGGGGCCTTCCCATATGTTATCGGATCCGATAACATCGTGACCGTGGATGCCGCATCGACGATCCAGACCGCTCGGGAGCATGCCGGGCTTTCGAAGCGGGAGCTGGCTCGGCGCGCGCACACGTCCCCGGCCGCGATCGTCGCCTACGAGTCAGGCACGAGGGATCCCGCCGTCGGCACGCTGGCGCGGATCGTCGCGGCCACTGGCACCGTTGGCGACATCGAGCTCGGGTCGGGTCGGTTGCGTCCCGACGTGCAGGTCGCGAGCGAGCGGCTCGAGCAGGTGCTCGGACTTGCGGAGCAGCTGCCTCATCGTCGCCCGTCCGGGAGGCTCGCATTTCCGCCCTTTCCGTGTTCGGCATTTCCGCATTCGGCGTGACGGCCACGCTGGCGGAGAAGATCACGGAGGTCCACGTGTCGCTCGACGCGGCGTCCGTCCCGCATGCGTTCGGTGGCGCTCTCGCGCTGGCGTTCCACGTCGAAGAGCCCAGAGCGACGCGCGACATCGACGTCAATGTGTTCGTTGATCCCGGGCGAGCCACCGAAGTGTTCGGCGCGCTCCCCGATGGTGTGGTGTGGGGGGCCGGCGACCTCGCCCGCGTCGACCTCGACGGTCAGGTTCGACTGCTCTGGGACAACACGCCGATCGACCTCTTCTTCTCGACCCACATGTTCCACGACCTGGCCTGGTTGCAGCTCGAACGTGTGCCGTTCGCCGGAGCGACGATCCCGATCCTTGGCGCTACGGAGCTCGTCGTGTTCAAGGCGTTCTACGATCGCACTCGAGACTGGGCCGATATCGAGGCCATGCTCGAAGCCCACACGCCCGATGTGCACGCCGCGCTTGGCTGGCTCGTCGATCTCCTCGGCCCAGAAGACGCGCGAGTCACGCGTCTGCGCGACCTGTTGCACCAAACTCCTCGCCCGGAACCGCGCTTCGACGCGTAGCGATCGCTCGGCGCATACCCTCAGAGGACGCCCGGATGGCGAAACGGCAGACGCGAGCGGCTTAAACCCGCTTGTCCCTTCGGGGACGTGGGGGTTCGACTCCCTCTCCGGGCACGGCTGACCTGCGGAAACGCGCGGTCAGGCTCGTCGAGAGTTCCGGCAGGAAGGCGTCACGCTCACGGATTGCTCACGTACCTTCATCGTGACGTTCCCGGAGCAGCAAGAACCGCCGCGCAACATTTGGTACACGCTCGATGAGGCACTCGATCTTCTGGCCAGTCTGGAGGATTCCCGAGACGTCCTCATCGACATGGGCCATCTCCCCGTCGTCATCGGCCTCGAGCATCAGATTCGCCGACTCAGCCGTAGGCTTGACTTCGACGAGCCCGAGGAAGATCGCCATGAAGACTGAAGTACTCCGCGCCACCGAAGCCGCCCGAAGGCTCGGCATCCCCACCAAGGAGCTGCTTCGTCTCATCCACGAACGAAGCATCCGCTATGTGATGGTCGATGGCATTGCCCACGTGCCCGTCGATGCCCTCGACGAGTACCGAGCTAAGGCGTCCTAGGAACCGAATGAGGTGCGCGCTGTGCCACAACGGGGAGACGCGGCCGGGTACGGCCGACAAGGCGTTTTCACAGGATGGGATGACGTTGGTCGTCAAAGATGTTCCCGCGGAGATCTGTGAGAACGACCAGGGTGTCGTCCGCATGAGCGAGCAGGTGGTTGCGGAGTACCTCGAGCGTCAAGCGCACGTCTAGGCATCGCGGGGAATTGGGCGATCTCAGCGTGGCCGATCGCCTCAGCGGTTTTCTCGGACGCGGCGACGGGCCGCCTTGATCGAGCAACTGCCAGAGCGGAGGCGCCAGGTGGAAAGGTGGCGGACCCCGGCGAGGACCATGAGGAGCGCGTGCCGGGCGGCAAAGCTCTCGACGAGCGCGCGCCGATCACCGGTGCGAACAGCGACCTCGGACTCCGACTCGTAGCCAGCCAGTGCCGCATCAACCAACGCGGCTCGGAGCGCGGTGTTGCTGGCGGGCACGCGGCGCGACACCGAGTCGATCAATCGTCCGAGGTCCTCTTCGGGGCGGCCGACGCGATCGGAGCCGGGAAGGTCGACGATGAGCATGTCGCCAGTCTCGGTGAGGATGAGGTTGTAGGGCCCGAAGTCGGTGTGCAGATGGACGAGCGACGTACCCGTGCCGCGCGGTGACCCGACGAGGCGCCGTGCAATCCCATGGAGTTTGGGACCGCGTCGCGGCTTCTGTTGGGCGGCGGGCGGCAGGGGGAGCGCGCGATGAAAGCGCGCAAGCGTTGCCCCGGCGCGCTTGACGAGCGCGAGCGCCTCACGGGTGTCGCCTTCCACACCGGTACTGAGGAACTGCTTGAGGACGGCGCTGCCAGGCCGGCTCGCCACGTAGCCGGTGCAGATGTAGGGCGGATCGGCACCCCAGCACTCGGGCGTTGGCACCAAGCGCGTGGTGTCGTTTCACCCAACAGCATCGCAGCGGACGTACGCGTTGTAAGCGGCTTCGGCCGACAGAACGTGTCGGCGTTCGCAATGCTTCACCAGCAGTGTGCGCGCATCGACACCCGGGCGCGGCCGCGCGATAAACATCTCGGCAGTACGGCTCCGCAGCGGCTCGATCTCGTGCGTCGCCCCGAGTCGTGCAAGCAGCTCGGGAAGGGCGACGTGACCATCGTGTCCGCTCATGCGTTCTTCCCGGGCTGATCGATGACAGGCTGATCGATGCCATACACGGCGACTCGTCGCGTGTTCAGCACCATGGTGTGATCGAACGTCTCGCCGAGGCGCTCCGCGACCGCGATCGAGCGGGTGTTCTCGGGGTAGATCAGGCTGATCACCCGGGCCGCGTCGAGCTCGCGCCAAGCGAAATCTAGGGTCGCCGCGCCGCCTTCCGTCGCGTAGCCCCGACCCCAGACCGAGCGATCGAGCGCCCACCCCACCTCGAGGCCGGGCCAACCCGCCGGTCGGTGCAAGCCGATGCGCCCGACCATCGTGCCAGTCGAGCGTTCCTCGACTGCCCATGTGCCGTAGCCGCGCAAGACCCAGTGGCCGGTGAACATCGCCATCGAGCGCCATGCGTCGTCGCGGCTCATCACGGCACCGCCGCCGAGGTGCTGCATCACTTCGGGATCGCCACACATCTGCGCGTACGCGTCGAGATCGTCGTCGTTCCACGCGCGCAACACGAGTCGCTCGGTGTCGAGCGTGGGCGCGCCCACAGGGCTATTCCGCGGTGGGAACGGGCTGCGGCGGCGGCGGTCCCACGTATTGGGCGCTCGGTCGGATGAGACGGTTGTCGGCGGCCTGCTCGAGGATGTGAGCGGTCCAGCCGATCGTGCGACTCGATGCGAACGTGGGCGTGAACATCTCGCTCGGCACGCCGCACGCATCCATGACGACGCCGGCGTAGAACTCCACGTTCGTGTACAGCTTGCGACCGGGCTTGAGCTCGGCGAGCAGCTCGAGCGCCACCTGTTCGACCTCCTTGGCGAGGTCAACCTTCGGGCCGCCCAATCGCTCGGCCACGCTACGCAGCAAGACCGAACGCGGGTCGTCGGTCTTGTAGACACGATGGCCAAATCCCATTAGGCGACCACCTTGGACGATCGCGTCGCGAATCCAGGGCTCGGCCTTGTCGACCGTGCCGATCTCGTCGAGCATCTCTTTCGCGCGGCTCGGTGCGGTGCCGTGCAGCGGGCCCGAGAGCGCGCCGATGCCGCCAACCACGGCGGCTGCGAGGTCGGCACCCGTCGAGGTGATCACGCGTGCCGTGAACGTTGATGCGTTGAAGCCGTGGTCGATGGTGGAGATCAGGTACTGCTCGACTGCCCGGGCGTGCTCCTCCTCCGGTGCCGTGCCTTGGAGCATGTACAAGTAGTTCGCGGCATATGAAAGGTCTGGGTGAGGATCGACAACCGTCTGTCCGTGTTGCAGTCGGTAGAGGGCTCCCAGGAGTGTGGGCACGACCGCGCACACGCGCAGGGCTTGCGCTCGCAGTTCCTCGGCAAGCAGGTCGAGTGACGGACGGAACCCGAGGGTCGCGCCGAGCAGCGAGACCGCGGTGCGGAGCTGGTCGAGCGGTGGCGCATCCGGGGCGGTGCGCACGATCTCCGGCAACGCCGCGAGCACGGCGGGCGGGATCTCGCGCAACGGACGGATGTGGTCGGCGAAGGCATGTCGCTCGGCGAGCGATGGGAGCTCACCGTTGAAGAGCAGGTACCACACGTCTTCGAGCGTTCGGGTCTCGGCCAGCTCAACTGCGTTGTACTGGCGGTAGTGGTAAAAGCCTTCGAGGCCGCGCACATCGCCGATCGTCGTCTCGGCCACGATCACACCTTCGAGACCGCGTGGCACCTCGTGTGCGAGCTGCTCGGCTGGCTGGATCTGCGCGATGCGCATGAGGTCGCGCATCGAGACGATGCCCACGAGGCGGCCGTCGTCGACGACCGGGATGTGGCGGTAGCCGTGCTCAGCGAGGCTCGCGAACGCAGCCGTTGCCTCGGCGTCGGGCGCGACCGAGTCGGGATCGCGCGTCATCCACTGCTCGACGAGGTCGGTTGATGCGGCACCCGCGGCGGCAAGGCGCACGAGGTCGCGCTCAGTGAGGATGCCGATCGCGCGGTCGCCGTCGACCACTACCACCGAACCAACGCTCTGCTCGCGCATGCGGTCGGCGGCAGTGGCGACGGTCTCGTCGGCGGTCGCGCTGACCACCGGATGACTCATGATGTCGGCGACAGTTCGTGCGTTGGTGTCTGCTGCCGCCATCGGTAGTGCAGGATATCCGGTCGGCTCGTCACGCTGGCCTGTCAGGCTGGCGCGCCGTGGCGACCCTCACCGGCTCCGAATCGGCTGACGCCCGCTCGGAACTCGCTGCCCACGGCTGCGATCACGGGCTTCGAGCAGAGCATCCGGGTCGGGCCCGTCGGTCTCGGTTCGAACTGTCATGCGAAGACTCCCTACGTCGTGCTGTCTCTCGTCCCGATCAGGTGCGCGGTCTCATTCACCGTCGCGACACTGCGCGCGCCACCGCGAGCAGCGTGCACGCGGCTGATCGATGTGTACTCGGGGTGGAACCAGAGGAGCCGCTCGATGCCGAGCACCTGAGCCAGGAACACATTGATGACGCCACCATGCGTCATCACGGCGACCCGGTGTCCGGCGTGGCGCTCGATCAACGCGTCGAACGCTGGCACCACCTGGCGTTGGAACTCGGCCGGGTCGATCCCACCGACGTCGGCCCACCGGCCTTCGATCGTGGCGTACCAACGTTCGTCCTTGGCAGCGCGAAGTTCCTCGATGGGGATGTAATGACCGGCGGTCGCGTCGTACTCCGACACCCCGGACTCCACTTCGGGTTCGATCCCGAGCGCGGTCGCAAGCGGCGCCGCGGTCTCACGAGCGCGCCGTAATGGGCTCGTCACGATCGCGTCGACGCCGTCGGCCGCTAACCAGGCCGCGACACGAGCCGCCTGATCGTGGCCGCGCGCAGTGAGACCGGGATCGGCGGGGCCCTCGACATCGCCCTCGTCGATGCGCACCGGCTCGCCGTGGCGTACCAACACCAATTCCATCAGCCCTCGCCCAGTGGAAAGCCGAGCGCGGCCTCGAGCTCGGCGATTGCTTCGAGTGGGTCGGCAACCTTGATCGTGGTCATGCCCATCGCGCGCGCGGGCTTGAGGTTCACGCCGAGGTCGTCGAGGAAGATGGCAGCCGTTGGCTCCACGTCGAGCTGCGCGCACACCAACTCGTAGATCGCAGGGTCGGGCTTGCGCAGTCCCACGATCGACGACTCGATGATGGTGTCGAAGAGCCCGCCGAGCACCGGCACCCTGTCTTGCATACCCACGCCGTCGTCAGCGACCCAATTGTTCGTGAGCGCGGCCGTCTTGAGGCCCGCATCCTTGATCTTGCCGATCGCGGTCAGCATCTCCGGGCACGCCGAGCCGCTGCCGCGGAGCACCTCGAACATGTCGCCGGCGCGCACCTCGCCGCCCGCGGCCATGCACTCTGCCTCAAACGCCGTCGCGAACTCCTCGAGGGTGATCTCACCGCGCTCGAGCTGCGACCATGCGCCGTGGTCGCCGCTGTTGACGATGATCTCGCTGATGAAACGGTGGGGCAGACCCTCGCGCCGCTCGTACTCCCGGAATGCGTCAATGGGTGACGAGAGGACAACACCGCCAAGATCAAAGATCACCGCTCGGTAGGCCATCGGCGGCGCACGCTACCGTGCGCGGGTGCCGACTCCCGATCGTGGCGCGGACGCGGAAGCGATCCGGCGGCTGATCGTTGCCTATGCCGAACGTCTCGACGCGGGCGATCTCGACGGCGTCGCGGCGCTCTTCGAGCACGGCGTGTTCCGCTCGGCCGCCCCTGGTGGTTCCGTACGCACTGGCGCGGCCGAAGTTCGGCGCATGTACGACTCGGTGATCCTCTATGACGATGGCACGCCTCGCACCAAGCACGTGTTGGGGAACGTGCTGGTCGACGTCGATGACGATGCAGACTCGGCGACCTCATCGTGCACCTTCACGGTGTTCCAAGCCGCTCCCGATGCGCCGCTGCAACCCGTGCTGGCCGGTCGTTACATCGACCGGTACACCCGAGCCGATGGCGTGTGGCGGTTTGCCGAGCGAGTCGTGCACCCCGATCTGCTGGGCAACCTCGCTCGCCACATGGGGTCGGCGTGACCGACGCACCGGGGCTGCTGGCTGAGCTCGCCGCGGAACGCCGCCGTGACGACGGTGCTCCGGTCGTCGTCGGGATCGCGGGGGCGGTCGCATCGGGCAAATCGACCCTTGCCGAAGCCATAGCGCAGCGAGCGATCGCGAACGGCACGCGTACCGACGTGGTGTCTACCGACGGGTTTCTGTTCCCGAACGCCGAGCTCATGGACAGGGGTTTGTTCGCCCGCAAGGGCTTTCCCGAGTCATACGACGTCGACGCGTTGTGCGCATTCGTCGACGCGGTGCACTCCGAGACCTCTGAGGTCTCCGTCCCGAGATACTCGCATCTCACGTATGACGTCGTCGCGGGGGAGCCGCTTGCACTTGGGGACGATGCATCCGTTGTGGTCGAGGGGGTGAACGCGCTCGGCGCACTCGGTGACCGTCTCGACTTCGCGGTCTACGTGCATGCCGAAGAGAAAGACCTCGAACGTTGGTACGTCGAACGCTTCGTGGAGCTGTGCAACGAAGCGGTTACGGATGAGGATTCCTTCTATCGACAGTTCGTGGGCATGAGTCAGTCGGAGGTCGATGGGTTGGCGCGCCAGGTGTGGCGCGGCGTGAATCTCGTCAATCTCCGCGAGTGCATCGCGCCAACGCAGGCCTTTGCCGATTGCGTGGTTGTGAAGGGCCCCGACCATGCCGTGACCAACGTCGAGATACGCGAGCATCGCGACGCCAACCGCGAAGGGAGCCGACCATGACGAGCGTTAGCCCAATCCCTGAGGAGGAGGCCGACCAGGCGCTGGTGGCGCGCCTTGCCGAGGTGTGGGCATCGATGGCCGAGGTCGGCTCCGGGTTGTCGGAGGCGCAGTGGAAGATGCCCACCGAAGTGCCGGGATGGAGTGTGCAGGACAACCTTGTGCACATCACCGCGCTCGAGGCGATGATTCTCGGCCGGCCCGATGTCGATCATTCGGTGCCTGACGGGCTCGAGCACGTGAAGAACGACATCGGACGCCGGAACGAAGTGTTCGTCGACTCGCGTCGCTCGCAGAGTGGGATCGAAGCACTCACAGAGTTCTGTGAAGTCACGGATGCTCGGCTCGCGGAATTACACGGATACGGTCCCGACGACTTCGGGCGCGCGTCGTGGACGCCGACGGGTGACGGCACCGTGCGGGACCTGCTGCCGTTTCGCATCTTCGACTCCTGGGTGCACGAACAGGACATGCGTCGCGCGGTGGGAATCCCGGGAGATCTCGACACGCCCGTAGCCGCGGCTGGACTCGAGCGGATCGTGGGCGCACTGCCGTTCATCGTCGGCAAGCGCGCGGGCACGCCCGACGGCGCAACCGTCGTGTTCGAACTGGATGGTCCGCTGGCGCGCAAGATCGCAATCGGCCTGGAAGGTGGAAGAGCGAAGCTGCTCGATGCAGAGCCCGCGACAGACGTGACGACGCGCATCGCAACTGATACCGAGACGTTGGCCAGACTCGGCTGCGGCCGCATCGATCCGACGGCAGCACTCGACGACGGTCGCGTGCGCCTTGCCGGCGATGAAGCCCTCGGACGGCGCGTCGTCGAAGAGCTCAACTTCCTGTTCTGAGCGGTCGGGGCGCGACGACGCCCCGGGGCTGGGCCGGGGCGTCGCGCAGGGTGGAGCTTGGGAGTGTTTCAGTCGTCGCTTCCGGCCCCCTCGTTCCCGCTGTTGACGTCGTCGTCGGAGTCGGAGTCGGAGTCGTCGTCGGAGTCGTCGTCGGAGTCGTCGACCGCACCGTCGTCGGAGTCGTCGAGACCGGTCACCTCGGTCGTTGAGGCACCCGGCTGTTCCGGCCTGCTGGGGTCGTCGGTCGAGAACGCACCGCTCGCCGCGCCCGCAGCGATGCCGGCACCAAGGGTGAGTCCGGCTGCGATGGCGCTGACATAGAGCTTGTGCTTCAAGGTTGTTGGCATTGCACTCTCCTTCTTGGGGTCGGGAATGACACGCCGAAGCTGCCTGTCAGGTTTGGGCGCTAGTCGTCATCCCCGCCTGATCCTGATCCTGATCCGCCATCTCCGTTGTCGCTATCAGGCTCGTCGGCTCCGGATCCCTGATTCCCGCCATGGTCGTCGGTGGTCACCGTCGTGCCGTCGGGGTCGGTGCCGGGCACGACGGCGGTGGGATCGGTCGATGTCGGGACGTCGTTTTTCGGTGTCGTCGTGGTGCCGCGATCGGGTTGCGACGCGGGTGGTGTGTCGATGCGGTTGGTCGCGCCGGACCCGACGAACACGAGTCCGAGTGCCAGCGCACCGGCGCCCGCGAGCCCCCATGCGCCCGCTACAGCCGCGCGCCGTCGCTGACGGGCGCGGGCGAATCGTGGCCGCAGCTCGCCGAGTGCTTGGTCGGCCTTCGGTGCGCTCGGGGCGACAGCGCGCAGCTCGTTGCCGAGGCGATCGTCGAAGGGATCGAAGCCGAGGTCGTCGGGGCTCATGGCGACTCCAGACTCGCACGCAGGTGCTCGCGCCCTGCGTGCAGGTGGTATTTCACTGCGCCCTCGGAGAGGCCCATGGAAGTGGCGATCTCGATCACCGACAGCTGCTCCACGTAGAAGAGCGAGACGGCGATCCGTTGCTGCTGGGGCAGCTCGCCGACATGCACCAGCACGTCGGAGGGATCTGCCGGCGCGGGGACGGTGGCAATTGCTTCGCGCCCTCCCAAGCGCTCGACGGCGCGGCGGCCGCGTTCGGCTTTGCGAAAGTGGTCGCGCAGGCGGTTGAGCGCGACGTGGCGGACCCAGCCGGCCGGGTCGTCATACGCGCCGATGCGACGCCACCGCGCGTAGGCCCGGATGAAGGCGTCCTGGACCGCGTCGGCTGCGGCCTCCCGATCCCCGCAGGCGAGCGCGAGGGACCGCACCATCGGTTCGAAGGTGGCGCGGAAGAGATCGTCGAAGTCGTCATCACCAGTCCGGCTCGGAATCACCTCCATCCCTCCAGAGACACGCCGTTGAGGCGTTGAAGGTTTGGTCGCACGTGGAGAGCGTGCCCTATGTGGTCAAAAAGCCACGAATACCGGCACCGAATACCGGGCTCAGTGACCAGATACGGGGTTCAGGACGGTCACCTCGTCGCGTAGAACGGGGACGGCCAGGGTCATCGACCGAGCGTGTCATCATCGGGACCTACTCGGCGGCCGAGATTGCAGCGAACGAGATTCGGAGTCACATGGCGCTGATCCACAATGTTGTCGGAACCCCCCAAGCGGCCCGGGTGCTCCTGTTGATCCATGGGTACGGCGCCGACGAGAACGACCTCGGCGCGCTGCTGCCGTACCTCGACCCCGAGGGGCGATTCCTCACGGTGCTGCCGCGCGGCCCGGTCGCCGCGCCGCCCGGCTTCGGTTGGTACGGCATCGAGGCCATCGCCAGCGGTGGCCGCGGGCCCGACCCGGCGTTTGTCGCCGCCCTGGATGCGCTCGACGACCTGCTCGAAGAGGTGTGCGCGGAGCACGGCAAGCCCCGCAGTGAGGCGATCGTCGCCGGCTTCTCGCAGGGCGGCGCGCTCGCCGTCGCGCTCGGGCTGCGCAGCAGCGAACGGGATCACCCCGCCGGTGTGGTCGCGATGAGCTCCTACCTTCCCGACGTTGACGGCGTCGACTACGACTGGGCGGCTGCCGCGACCATCCCGGTGCTCGTGCTGCACGGCACGAAAGACCCGCTGCTTCCCGTCGAGCGCGGGCGCGCACTCGCGGCCACGCTCACCGAGCATGCCGTGCCCGTCGTCTACACCGAGTACCCGATGGAGCACCAGGTCGCGATGGAGAGCGTGCAGCAGGCTCATCAATGGCTCCTGGCGGTGACCTCCGGTGAGCGACCGAGTGAGCCGCTCCCGGAGCCACCACCCGAGCCGCTCGTGAAGCCGGTGTCGACGGCGCAGTGGGAAGCCGAAGTCCTGCGCTCCGATCGTCCCGTCATCGTCGACTTCTGGGCCCCGTGGTGTCAGCCCTGCCGGCAGGTGTCGCCGGTCGTCGAACAGATCGCGGCGATGCGCGAAGGCTCCTACAAGGTGGTCAAGGTCAACATCGACGAAGAGCCTGGCCTCGCGCAGCAATACGAGGTGCAGAGCATTCCGATGATCGCGCTGTTCCGCGACGGTCGACTCGAGCGTTCCGCGCTCGGGGCCAAGCCGCGCCCGCAGCTCGAAGCCGAGCTCGGGATGCTCGTGATCCCCTAGGACGCGCGAGCGGCGCGTCAGTCGGCGGTGAGTCGCCGAAGGTACTGCTAACCGGGTCGGACCGCGCCGACCGGGCTGCCGAACACGGCGGCGACCTTCACGACGTCGCCGGTATGTGGGCTGTGGATCATCAGGCCGTTGCCCACGTACAGCCCGACGTGGCTCCCACCCCCGGCACCCCAGAACACGAGGTCGCCCGGTTGCATCTGGTTGAGCGAGACCCTCGGGAACCGCGTGTACTGCGCGCCTGAGTAGTGCGGCATCGACACGCCCGCGGCCGCCCACGCGGCCATCATGAGCCCGGAACAGTCATAGGTGTTCGGGCCCGAAGCGGCGTATTGATACGGCTTGCCGAGCTGGGCGCGAGCAAACGCGATCGCGTTTGCTGCGCCACCGCTCGGGGCAGGAACGTTCGGGAACGCGCTGGGATTGCCGTCACCCCCAGAGAGGGAAGGAGGGTCATTGGGGGGAGGTGTGGAGGTGGAGGTGCTGGCGGCGCACGGATCCGGCCCGCTTGCACCGCACCCGGCGGTAGCCGACGCCTTGATATCGGAGCGTGAGCCGGAGACTTGAGCCGGGGGCGGGACCTTCCGAACCCTAGGCGTCTGGGCGCGGGCCTTCCAGGTCGGGGGAGATCCGTTGCCCGGCAACGGTTCTGCCAGCCAGGCGGTGGGCGGTCAGGCGGTGGGCCAGCCCGGGAACGGTGCCGGGTCGCCGGCGCCCGTCACGTCGGGGACCGTCCAGGCCAACAGCTTCGCGGTCTCGCGGGCGACGCGCTGCCAGTCCTTCGGATCCCACCCTTCGGTCGCGGTCACCAGCGTGGTGTCTTGGCGAAGCAGGACGAACGCGGGGAGTCGCTCGAGCCCGAGGCTCTTCACGAGCTCGAGGTCGGAGTCGACGAACGTCATGACCTTCGATTCGGCCTCGCCGAGCAGCCGCTTGGCGACCGCCTCAGGGCCGGCGACCACGAACGCGAACCGGCAGTCGGCATCGCCGAAGACTTGGAACATGCGGAGCCCGACGGGCACGAACGCGGCCGCTTCGGTGCGGGCCGGGAGCACCACGAGGCACAGGTGGAACATCGTCGACCAGTCGTCGAGCGTACGGGTAACACCCGCGCTGGTCGTGAGCTTCAGCTCAGGGTCGGGGTTCTTCGCCATGGCGAAGGAGCGTACGCCGCGCGCCCGGCCCATCATCGAGTTCCTGTCCGTTTTGGAGACCCAGGACCCCGGAATCCGGGGCTGTGGCTCTCCAGAACGGGGGTTTTGGTCAGCCGAGGCCGATCGCTTTCAGCATGCTGGGCGGGATCTCGTCCTTCTGCTCGCGCAGGAGCGCGGCGCGCTCGATGTTGATGGCGTCGCGCGGCTCGCGCTCGAGCCAGTCGTCCCACGGGCCCGCGGGGATCTCACCGGCCACGCAGTGGCGGAGATAGGTCTGGAGGTCGCGCAACTCACGCTCGCCGCCCACCGGTCCGTGGCCGGGAACGATTGTGTCGGCGAGCTCGGCGATGGCGTCGAGCACGTTGGCCCACGTGGCCGGGTCGCCTTGGAACGCGAGCGGCGTCACGCCGAAGAAGCACAAGTCGCCGGCGAACAACACGTCGGCATCGGCCACCAGCACCATCACATCGCCGGGTGTGTGCCCGGTTGCGGGGAGCAGCTCGACGCGAGGTGTGAGCTCAGCTGCGCCCTCCACGAGATGACTGACGGGTCGCGTGCCGAACTCGGCGAGGTCGTCGAACTCACTGGCGAACGCGGGCATGAATGCCTTGTACGCCTCGAGCGCCATCGGTTGGTCGAGGAGGTCGCTCGTGACGGGCGAGGCGTAGACCGCCGCGTTGCGGAACATCGCGGTGCCACCCACATGGTCGACGTGCGCATGCGTGAGCACTACCCGCTTCACGGTGCGGTCGAGCGCGGCCACCGCCTCGGCGAAGGGCTCCCACTGGGAGCGCACCATCAAGGTGTCGACGAGGGTGAGCCCGTCGTCGTCGGCGATCACCCCGGCGTTCGCCACCCCCGACTCCCCGCCGGGCTGGAGCCATGTCCACACGCCATCAGCGAGCTCTGCAAGCTCGGGTTGGGTCACGAATCGAGGCTACCGGTACGGTTTCAGCCATGTCTGAGCGCAGTCGCCATCTTCCCCGTCGAGCGTGCCTTGCGGTGCCCGGGTCGAGCCCGAAGATGCTCGGCAAGGCCCCCGGGGTCGGAGCCGACATGGTGTTCCTCGACCTCGAAGACTCCGTCGCGCCACTCGAGAAGGAAGCGGCCCGTGTCAACGTGGTCAAGGCGATCAACGAGCAGGACTGGGGCGACTCCGTCGTCTGTGTGCGCGTGAACGCGTGGGACACCGAGTGGACGTACCGCGACGTGATCGAGGTCGTGGAGAACGCGTCGGAGCGCCTCGACGAGATCATGTTGCCGAAGGTGCAGTCGGCCGCCGATGTGCAGGCGCTCGACATGCTGCTCACGCAGATCGAGCAGGTGACCGGGCGTCAGTCCACCGTCGGCATCGAGCCGCAGATCGAGACGGCGCGCGGCCTCATCAACGTGGAGGAGATCTGCGCGGCGTCGCCGCGGTTGGAGACGATCGTGTTCGGCCCGGCTGACTTCGCGGCGTCCACCGAGATGCCAGTGCTGACGGGTGGCGTGCAGATCCCGGAGTACCCGGGCGATCACTTTCACTACGTGTTCGCGAAGATCCTCATGGCGGGTCGCGCCAACGGGCTCCAGGTGATCGACGGTCCGTTCCTCAAGATCCGTGAGCTCGACGCGCTGCGCGACTACTCGATGCGCAGCCGCATCCTTGGCTTCGATGGAAAGTGGGCGCTGAACCCCGATCAGGTGCCGGTCATCAACGAGGTGTTCACGCCGACGCAAGAGCAGTACGACCACGCGTTCGACATCCTCGACGCATACGAGAAGGCCACCACCGAGGGCGCCGCCGGCGAGCGCAAGGGCGCGGTCATGTTCGGCGACGAGATGATCGACGAAGCAAGTCGCAAGATGGCCATCAAGTTCGCGTCTCGAGGCGAGCGCGCCGGCATGAAGCGCAGCAGCTGACACTCCTCATCTGACCCAGCAAGTGACGCTATGCCGCGTATTTGGTGGCGGAGCGTCACTTGCTCGGTGTTTCTGAGGTGGCGGTAGCCTTCTTCGCGTGGAAGTGCTCGTTGTTGCAGTGGTGATTGCTGGCGGCGGGCTCGTGTTGCGATGGTCGCGGCGCCGTCCAGGCGTGCCGATGAAGTGGCAGACCTCGCAAAGCGTGGCCGCCGATCTGCACCGCCGCATGCACCGTTCGGTCGACCGCACGCGCAAGACCGTGGCCGAGGCGCGCAAGCGTGGCGTGCCCACGTCGGGCTACGAAGGGTTGTGCGACCGACTCTCCGCAACGGCACGGGCGATCGACGACCAGCTCGTGCTGGCGTCGAGGCTGCCGTTCAAGGCCCGCCACAAGGCGTTGCTCGGCTTGCGCTTCCGGATCGCCGACATCGAGCAGACGGGCGATCGCATCGGTCGGACCGCACTGGAGGCTGCGACGCCGTTGGTCGGCGGCATCGACGAGTCGCTGCGCGACATCAACGAGCGGCTCGACCACCATGAGGAAGCGATCGACGAGCTCAAGGAGCTCGGCGGCCACTAACGGCGAGTCAGGCGGTCAGTGCGTTCTCCGCGAGACGCCTCGCAATGACCCGCAGGCACAGCGTCTCGTCGGCGCCTTCGAAGATCGACAGCACCCGCGCGTCCACGAAGTAGCGCGAGACGGGGAACTCCTCGGCGTAGCCCATGCCGCCGTGGAGCTGCATGGCTTCGCGCGTCACCCACTCGGCCGCGCGGCACACATAGGCCTTGACCATCGACGCTTCGAGCGTGCCTTCACCGCGGCCCATCCGACCCGCGACGTCGTACGAGAACTGACGACCGGCCTGGATGAGCGCGGCCATGCGCGCCAGCTTCGCCTTCGACAACGGGTAGTCGAACACGGCCCGACCGAACACGTTGCGGTCCTGTGCGTACGCGAGACCTTCGTCGAACGCCGCTTGCATCACGCCGACTGCGCGCGCCGCCGTCTGGAGGCGCCCGTTCTCGAAGCCTTCCATCTGGAGGTAGAAGCCTTGCCCGCGTCCTTCATCGCCGCCGACGAGGTTCTCGGCGGGGACCACCCAATCGGAGAATGCGACTTCGTACGAATGCATACCGCGGTAGCCGATCGTGTCGATGGCGCGGCCTTCCATCTTTCCGCCACCCGGCTGGTCGAATGCGAACGCGTGGCCAGCAGCAGGCTCCTTGTCGACCACGAAGAGCGACAAACCGCGGTGTCCGCTGGCGCGATCGGGATCGGTACGGGCGAGCAACATGATCACGTTGGCGCGACCGGCGAACGTGGCCCATGTCTTCACACCGTTGATCGCGTAGCCGCCGTCGACGGGTGTCGCGCTCACGTTGATGTTGGCGACGTCGGACCCATAGTCGGGCTCGGTCACCATCACGCCAACCATCAGCTCGCCCGTGGCGATGCGCGGCAACCAGCGTTGCTTCTGCTCCTCGGTCCCGCCGCGCACGATCGCACGCGTGAGGATCTCGGGCCGGGTGATGAGCGATCCACCGATGCCGAGCGATCCCCACGAGAGCTCCTCGGTGGCGACCACCATGGCGAGGTAGTCCTGCTCGCCGCCGGCGGCGTACCCGCCGTACTCCTCGGGGACCGAGAGCCCAAAGCCGCCGAGCTCGGCGAGGCCCGCGATCAGGTCCTCGGGTACGTCGGCGTTCTCTCGGTGCACGTGCTCGGCGTTCGGGCGGATCTTGTCATGGGCGAACCGATGGAATGTGTCGCGGGCGAGCTCGAGATCGTCGTCGAGGTGACTCGGCCCGGTGCCGGTCGTGACGAGCTGCGCGGCGACCTCCTCGAGGAACCTGGGCGATCGGTGCGCCTCAACGAAGGGAAGCGCATCGGTGAGATCGCCAGTGTCGACGCCCCAGGTGGCTTCACGCCCGAGCACTCGTGTGCTCACGTCCCAGATCGCGTCGGCGACGAAGGCGCGGGCGAGCCGCGACTCGACCTCACCGTGGCGGCCGTACTCGATCATCACCTTGCATGCTTCGACGGCGCTGGCGGCGTGCGCGAGGTCGTACGCGAGCACTTGGTGCTCGTCGAGCTTCGCGACCGATACGCGCCCGTTGTCGGCCGACGCGTGGGCCAGATGGCGTGCTCCCCCTGCGACTACAAGTGCTGCACCGCCGACCGCGGCCGCAGCCACATCAAGCTGATCGGTCATGCACGGAGGCTACCGACCGCACCGCAGCCCTCCTGCGTCGCAGCCCGGTAGCCGGGGCCCGAGCGGCCCGGTGCGTAGCACCGAGAGCGGGAAGGTCGAGGCTACCGACCGCCCGGGGTCGATCAGGGGTCGACTAGGGCACAGTGATCGACGGGAACGTCGTGGACGTCGATGTGGACGAGGTGCTCGACGACGTGCTGGTTGACGACGACGTGCTGGATGACGTGGTGCTCGGTCCGGGGACCTCGCCACTCCCTGGGCTCACGTGCACCGGTTGACTCGCCCCGGCAACGGTCTGATCGACCAGTGCGCAGCGTTCGTCGAGGAAGGCGAAAACGTACCCGGCCAGGAGATCACCCCCAGCCTCGGTGAAATGGATGCCATCGGGTGTGCGCACCCGCACGGTGTCACCGTCGACGCCGGGCAACGTGGCGGCGTACTCGCCGTTCTCGTCGGAGAACAGGTCGTACGCGTCGATATAGGTGGTGCGAGCGCGCTGCGCGATGATCTCGCGCGCGACCCGGTTGACCTCGGCGACATCCGAGTTCTTGTCTTCGTCGCGCAACGTTGGAGACCCGACCCAGTAGACAGCGCGGCCGTCGGCACCGAGCAGGTCAAGCACCTCGGTGACGAGCTGCGCGTAGGCGGAGCGCCACACCGGTTCCCCGTCCTCCCCGAGCGGGGTGGAACCCACGACTCCGGAGTCGTTGGCGCCGATGATGAACACCACGACCTCGGGATCGACGCGGGTCATCTCCAGCGCCACTTCCTCGGGCCAGTCGAAGAACGACGGCGACGCGAGCCCGCTCGACGTTCGGTAGTCGTACGTCGGCAAGGCAACGCCGGTGTCGGCGGTCAGGGTGCCGAGGGCGGGCCCAAGCGATCCGGCGAGCGAGTCGCCACCGATCCAGATGCGGAGAGGATCATCGGGAGTGAGGGGTGTGCGACAGGCCGCCTCGTTCGAGAACCGCGGCGACGGATCGAACGTCACCTGGGGGTGGAGTGCCTTGGCGCGAGCGCTGAGCTCGTCGTCGCGCACCAACCACAACCACGATGCGCCGGCCAACAGAGCGATCGCCGCCAATGCGCTGATGACGACGACGGCGGAGCGTCGACGACGCCGCTTTCGGTCCGCGAGACGAGCGCGTCCTTGAGCGCCACGTTCCCACGCGAGCTGGAGCTCGTGGTCCGACACGCGTCGTTACGCTGGCTCCGCAGCCAGTTGCGTGCGATACAGGTCGGAGTAGAGACCACCAGCATGAACCAGAGTGTCGTGGTGGCCCTCTTCGACGATCTTGCCGTCTTCGATCACAACGATGCGATCGGCGGCAACGATCGTAGAAAGTCGGTGCGCGATCACCAGCGCGGTACGACCTGTGAGCGCGTCGGCGAGGGCTTGTTGGATGGCGAGCTCCGACTCAGAGTCGAGGTGTGACGTTGCCTCGTCGAGGATGACGATTGCCGGGTCCGACAGGAGCATGCGGGCGATGGCAAGACGCTGCTTCTCGCCACCCGACATGCGGTAGCCGCGTTCGCCCACGACCGTGTCGTACCCATCGGGAAGCGACGCGATCAGCTCGTGGATACGCGCCGCTTTGGCCGCGGCCACCAGCTCGTCGCCGGTGGCGTCGGGCTTCGCGTATCGCAGGTTCTCGCCGATCGACTCGTGGAACAGGTGCGGGTCTTGCATGACCATCCCCACCGCATTGCGCAGGGAGTCGAGCGTGAGGTCGCGTACATCGTGGCCATCGATCGTGACCCGACCTTCATTGACGTCGTGGACGCGTGGCACCAGCAGCGCGGTCGTGGTCTTTCCGGCGCCCGAAGGGCCGACCAGAGCGACGAGCTCACCCGGCTCCACCGTGAAGCTGATGTCGCGCAGGATCCACGCACTCGGCTCATCGTTGGTGGAACCGGTGCCCTCTTCGAGCGAAGCGATCGAGCTGACTGCGGGAGGCGGGTGGCGGAACCACACGTGCTCAAATTGCACGCGCCCCTTCGGCTGTTCGAGTGCGACCGCGCCCGGTCGCTCCTCGATGAGCGCAGGAAAGTCGAGGACCTCGAAGACTCGTTCGAACGACACGAGTGCGGTCATCACGTCGACGCGCGCGTTCGTGAGTTGCGTGAGGGGTTGATAGATCTGCGCTACGTAGAGCACGAAGGCCGCGACGGTGCCCGTCGTGATCGTGCCGCTGATCGCCAGTCGACCGCCGAGGTAGTACACGACGGCAGTGCCGATTGCGGCCACGAAGCCGAGCGCCACGAAGAGGACTCGGGAGTACATCGCGGTCCGGACCCCGATATCGCGCACGCGACCAGCTCGACCAGCGAACAGCTTGCGCTCGCGGTCGTGACTTCCGAACAGCTTGACGACCAGAGCACCCGACACATTGAAGCGTTCAGCAACGGTGTTGTTCATCGACGCGTTGAGCTGCATCGACTCTCGCGTCGCGACCTGAAGCTTTCGGCCGATCCGTCGTGCCGGGATGATGAATGCCGGGAGCACGAGCAGGGTGAGGATCGTGAGCCGCCATTCGAGGCCGAGCATCACCGACAGGAACACGACCAACGTGATGACGTTCGACACAACGGTCCCGAGCGTGTTCGTTACGGCTTGCTGTGCGCCGACCACGTCGTTGTTGAGCCGCGACATGAGCGCGCCGGTCTGGGTGCGAGTGAAGAACGAAATCGGGAAGCGCTGGACGTGGTCGAACAGCGCGACCCGCATGTCGAAGATCAGGCCTTCACCGACCTTCGCGGAGTACCAGCGCTGGAGCAGCGACAACGCCGCGGTCGCAACGGCGATGGCGACCGCACCGAGCGCGAGCAGCAGCAGGAGCGACTTGTCGCGATGCTTCAAGGCGTCGTCGATGAGCGCCCGGAACAGGAGTGGCTGCACTGCGCCGATGCCGGCGGCGACGATGACTGTGATGAGGAAGCCGATCAGCGCCTTGCGGTACGGCCGGGTCATCCCGAGCACCCGCCGCAACAGCGCGCGTTCGAACCCCTTGCCCCGCACATCGGGATCTCGCCGGAAGCCCATCACGGTCTGGTGCATCTGCATACCCATAGAAGTGGTCAACCGTACCGGTGGGGAAGCCCATTCCTTCCTGTCGGGTCGACTCCGCAGGCTGCGCCGCCATTTACGCGTAGGGTGCGCGACCGTGGCGACGGACCCCGAAATCCGACAAGAGCTCATTGCGACCGTACGGCGCTTCGTAGAGCGCGACGTCATCCCGGTGGCGTCCGACCTCGAGCACGCCGACGAGTATCCCGAGGCGATCATCGCCACCATGCGAGATCTCGGACTCTTCGGGGTCACGATCCCGGAGGAGTACGACGGCCTCGGCCTCGACCTCCTCACCTACTGCGGCGTGATCGAAGAGCTCTCGGCCGGGTGGATGACCCTCTCGGGTGTCCTCAACACGCATGTGATGTGCGCCAACCTCCTGAAGGCGAACGGAACCGAGGAGCAGAAGCAGGCGCTGCTCCCGCGCCTGGCCGCCGGCGAGATCCGCGGCGCACTCTCGTTGTCGGAGCCCGATGCGGGCAGCGACACGAGCGCGATCACCTGCAAGGCGGTGCGTGACGGCGACGAGTACGTGATCAACGGCACGAAGACATGGGTGACCAACGGCCAGCGGGCCGGTCTCGTGGCGCTCGCGGCTCGAACCGTTGAGGGCATCACGTGCTTCATGGTCGAGAAGGAGCCGGGCGCCGACCGCTTCGGCGGCATCAGCGTGAGTCGCAACATCGCCAAGCTCGGGTACAAGGGCATCGAGACCGTGGAGATGGCCTACGACGGTCATCGAGTGCCAGCCGACGCCGTGCTCGGTGGTGACGCCGGGCTGGGCCACGGCCAGCACTTCATCCTCTCGGCGCTCGAGGTGGGGCGCATCAACATCGCTGCGCGGGCTGTGGGCGTGGGTCGCGCCGCGTTCGAGGCCGCGATTCGATACGCGCAGCAACGCCACACGTTCGGCAAGCCGATCGCGCAGCACCAAGCCATCCAGGGGAAGCTCGCCGACATGGGGACGCAGCTCGAAGCGGCGCGTCTGCTCACGCACAACGCGGCGGAGCGCAAGGACCGTGGCGAGCGCTGCGACGTGGAAGCCGGCATGGCCAAGCTGTTCGCCAGCGAGGCCGCATTTGAGATTGCCACTGAGGCGATGCGTATCCACGGCGGCGTCGGCTACACGACCGAGCTCCCGATCGAGCGCTACTTCCGCGACGCGCCGCTCATGATCATCGGCGAAGGCACCAACGAGATCCAACGCCTCGTCATCGCCCGTGGCCTACTCCAGCGCTACGCCATCGACGAGTAGCGAACATGATTCGGCGGCCGGAGACGCGGTACGCGCGAGCGCACGACGGGGCGTACCTCGCGTACCAGGTGGTCGGAGCCGGCGAAGTCGACGTGATCTTTCACCCGGGCGCGGTAACGCACCTCGAGATGATCTGGGACTTCCCCACAATCACGCGCTTCATCCAACGTCTCGCTTCGATGGCGCGCGTCATCACCTTCGATGCCCGGGGTGTCGGCGCGTCAGACCCGATCCCGATCGACCGGCCGTACGGGCTCGATGACGTCGTTTCCGATGTGCTCGCGATCGTTGACGCCTCGGGAGCCACGAACCCGGCCTTCATGGCCGAGACCTTCTCGGGACCAGCGTTCCTCCGCATCGCCGCGCAGTACCCCGAGCGGGTGCGGGCGCTCGTCCTCAGCGGTACCTATGCGCGCTTCCTCCGAGCTCCCGACTACCCGATCGGGCTTCCGCCCGAACGATTGGACGACGCGCTTCAACGGCTCGAGGAAACGTGGGGAACGGGCGCATCGGCCGCGCTGTTCATGCCGAGTCTCGCGGCCAGCTCCGCGCAGCGAGCCGAGTGGGCTCGCTACGAGCGCGGGTGCGTGAGCCCCGGAAGGGTCACGCGGTTCGCCCGGACCTGGTGGACCGTGGACGCCCGTGCCGACGCTGCGCTGATCACCGTGCCGACGTTGGTCGTGCACTCGGTGGATGATCCGATCGTGCCCATCGAGCACGCCCGATACCTCGCGGAGCACATCCCGGACGCACGGTTCGTGGAGCGTCATGGCGACCGCCACGCCACCGCGGACAACGTCGAGGACGTCATCGCGATCTGCGGCGAATTCTTGCTCGGCCATTCTGCTGTCAGTGTGCCTGGAGCCTTGACCACGGTGGCGTTCGTCGACATCGCGGACTCAACCGGCCGAGCGAGTCGGGTGGGTGATCGCCGCTGGCGTGACCTGCTCGACGACTTCCGTCAGACTGTGCGCGCCGAGCTCGTGGTCTTCGACGGCCGCGAGGTAAACACCCGTGGCGACGATTTCCTCCTCGAGTTCGGAGCCCCGCGGTCGGCCGTCGCGTGCGTGCTCGCGATTCGCGAGCGTGCGGAGGTCCTCGGGCTGGACGTGCGGGCCGGGGTGCACGTCGGGGAGGTCGAGCAGCTCGGGGACGACCTCGCCGGGCTGGCGGTGCATATCGGCGCGCGCATCGCCGAGCTGGCTCGAGCCGGCGACATCCTTGTCTCGCAGACCGTGCGCGACGTCGTCATCGGGTCCGGGCTCGAGCTCGCCGACCGCGGCACCCACGAGCTCAAGGGCGTGCCGGGCGAGTGGAGCCTCTTCGCGGTCGGCTCGTAGGCTTCCCACGATGACCGTGCATGAGCGCCCGTTTGGTCGGTACTTCGAGGACTTCGAAGTGGACGACATCTACAAGCACTGGCCCGGCAAGACGATCACCGAGGCCGACGATCATCTCTTCTGCATGATCACGATGAACCACCACCCGCTGCACACCGACGCGTGGTTCGCCGAGACGCAGACCCAGTTCGGCAAGAACGTAGTGGTGGGCAACCTCGTGTACTCGCTGGTGCTCGGCATGAGCGTTCCCGATGTGAGCGGCGTGGCCATCGCGAACCTCGAGGTGGAAGAGCTCAAGCACAGCAAGCCCACCTTCCACGGCGACACGATCTACGCCGAGACGAAAGTGCTCGGGAAGCAACAGTCGGTGAGCAAACCCGACCGCGGCATCGTGACGGTCGAGACACGCGGCTTCAACCAGCGGGGCGAAGAGGTGTGCTACTTCCGACGCAAGGTGATGGTGCCCACGCGGGATGCGGCCAAGCCCCGGCAGCGGCCGTACACCTCTCCTGAGTAACTGTCTCTTCTGCGGGACATCCGAGCCCGCTTCGTAACCTGGGTCGCGATGACTATCCTCACCTCCCCAATGAGTGGCGTCCGGCTGACCTTCTATGGCGTTCGGGGCTCGACGCCCTGCGACGCAGCGCGTTACGAGCGCTATGGCGGGAACACATCGTGTGTCGCCCTCGAAGCGCCCGGCCACGACCCGGTGATCTTCGACCTGGGCACGGGGCTTCGCGAGTACGGCGAC
Source organism: Bifidobacterium breve (assembly GCA_945889545.1). Classification (GTDB taxonomy): domain Bacteria; phylum Actinomycetota; class Acidimicrobiia; order IMCC26256; family PALSA-555; genus SHVJ01. The sequence goes on from CAMDCC010000005.1 coordinate 23,396, forward strand.
ATCGTGACCGAACAGTTCCGTGCCGAGCTCGAAGGCAATCGGTTGGCCACCCCGTACCGGTCGACGGTGCTCCTCACGCACCTCCACTGGGACCACATCATGGGATTGCCCTTCTTCACTCCGGCGTTCCGGCCCGACGCGGTCATCGACGTGTACGGGCCGCGCCAGGAAGGCGGGTCACTCCTCGAGGTGTTCACCGGCGTGATGTCCCCGCCATACTTCCCGATCACGCCGGTTCAGCTCGGTGGCACCGTCACGTTCCGCGACGTGGGTGAGGACGACTTCGCGATCAACGGATCGAAGGTGCGGGCGCGATGGGTGCGCCACACCGATCCCACCCTCGGCTACCGCATCGAGCTCGAAGGCACGTCGGTGGCGTACCTCTCTGACCATGGGCCCGGTTGTGCGCCCGACGACTCCGACGACTTCATCCCGAAGGGTGTGCTCGAGCTCTGCGATGGCGCTGACGTGCTCATGCACGATGCCCAGCACACATCGCTCGAGTACGAGACCAAACGTCACTTTGGTCACTCGACGATCGAGTACGCCGTGCACGTAGCGCAAGAGGCCGGGGTCCGTCATCTGGTGCTGTTCCACCACTGCCCGACCCATGGCGATGACGCGGTCGACGAGATGCTCGAACGTGCTCGCGACCTTGCATCACGGGGATCGGGCAGCCTCGAGGTAAGCGCCGCGGCGGAGGGGCACGTGCTGCCCGTCGTACCTCGATGAGCGAGTCTTCCCAAGCGAGCGAGAACGAAGACGTCTATCGCCCCGACGCCGCAGAGTTCCGCACCGTGCTCGGCCAGTTCGCGACTGGCGTCACGATCATCACGGCGATCGACGAGGACGAGCCAGTCGGCGTGGCGGCCAACTCGTTCACGTCGGTGTCGCTCGATCCGCCGCTCGTGTTGTTCTGCGTTGCGCGCACGTCAACCACCTGGCCGCGTATCGAGCGCGCCCGGAAGTTCGCGGTCAATGTCCTAGGCGAGCACCAGGAAGCGCTCTGTCGCCTCTTCGCCACCAAGGACGTCGATCGATTCGCCCAAGTCGATTGGCACCTCGGAGTGGGCGGCTCGCCCGTACTCCACGACTGCATCGCGTATCTCGACTGTGAGTTCTGGGCCGAGTACGACGGCGGTGACCACATCATCGTCGTCGGGCGAGTTCTCGACCTGGGTGTCGAGCATCACAACGGACCGCTCGTCTTCCACCAGGGGAAGTACGGCCGGTTCGTGACCGCCGAGGGCACGCCCTGAGCAGTCGGCCGAGCGCGGGCAAGGCGAACGACGTGACCGCGATCGTGATCGGCGACGACGCCGATCGCGTCGGAAGTGTTGTCGCCGACCTGACCGAGCGCGGCGTACGAGCCGCGGCATTCGTGGGCGACCCGGCGGCCGATCGCGACGCTGTCGTGGAGATGCTCGCCGAGCTGTTCGGGCGTCGCCCCGACGAATCCTGAGGCGCCGCGTTCCCTGACGCCCCCGTCAGCCCCGCTGGTACCCTCGGCCCCCATCGGCGCGACCCAATCGGCGCGAACGGTCTCGGGAAACGTGAGGGATGTCGGATCAAGCAAGAGAGGCCCAGTTGCGCCGCGCCGGGTGGCGGCTCATGGCCTCCACCGTACGCCCACAGCGGACGTGGGTGATTCTCGGCGTCGGCGCCGGCGCGGTGTGGACGTCCGCCAAGATTGTGATTCCCGCCTTTGCGGGCGCGGCGATCGACGACGGCATCACTCCCGGCGACGGTGGCGTCATCCTCAAGTACGTCGTGCTGATCCTGCTCGTCGGACTCGTGCAGGCCGGGGGAACCGCACTGCGGCGATATAGCGCCTTCCGCATCTCGTACCGCGCGGAGACCGACCTTCGGCAACGCCTCTTCGCCCACCTGCAACGCCTGCACTTCGCGTTCCACGACCAAGCCCAGACGGGTCAGCTCATGGCACGCGCGAACTCAGATATTCAGCAGGTGAACCAGGTCGTCATCATGTTGCCGCTCACGATCTCGAACATCATCATCCTGTTGGGCACGGTCGCCGTGATGATGTTGAAGAGCGTGGCGCTCGCATTGCTCGCGCTCGGCACCCTTCCACTGCTCGGGTACTTCGCCACCCGCTTCTCACATCGCATCGCTCCGGTGTCGTTAGCACTCCAACAAGAGCTCGGTGACCTCTCAGGCGTGGTCGAGGAGAGCGTCGCCGGCGTGCGCGTGGTCAAGGGCTTCGGTGCCGAACGGCGGCAGGAGGCCCGGCTCACCATCGAGGCCGACTCGGTCTTGGACCGCGCACTGGTCGCCGCCAAGATGCGCTCGAACTTCCTTCCACTTGTCGACTTCCTGCCCGCGATCGCGCTCGTTGCGATTCTCTGGTACGGCGGCCACCTGGTGCTCGACAACAAGCTCCAGATCGGCGATCTCCTGCAGTTCAACGCCTACATCCTGATGCTGATCTGGCCGTTGCGGCTCACCGGGATGCTCGTGGCGCAGTCGGCGCGCTCGGCCGCGGCTGCCGGCCGCATCTTCGAGATCCTCGAGACCGATACCGCGGTTGTCGATCCGCCCCATCCCAAGCCGCTGCCGCCGACCGGGCACGGCGAGCTGCGCTTCGAGAGCGTGCGCTTCGGCTACTCGAGCGGCAAGCCGGTACTCGATGGATTCGACCTGACGGTGCAAGGCGGTGAGGCAGTCGCAATCGTGGGGTCCACCGGTAGCGGCAAGACGACCGTTGCCCGGTTGCTGCCTCGCTTCTACGACGTCACCGACGGGCGCGTGCTGGTCGATGGCGTCGACGTGCGCGAGGTGGCGCTCCACGACCTCCGACGCAGCATCGGCATCGTCTTCGAGGACACGTTCCTCTTCTCCGACACAGTGTCCGCGAACATCGCATTCGCAGTTCCTGACGCGCCCCTCGAAGCGGTACGCGCCGCAGCGCGGCTGGCCGGAGCCGACGAATTCGTGGTCGACCTGCCCGACAAGTACGACACGGTGATCGGTGAGCAGGGCTACTCGCTTTCCGGAGGTCAACGGCAACGGATCGCGATCGCTCGGGCCGTGCTTGCCGACCCACGGGTGCTGATCCTCGACGACGCCACGTCGTCGGTCGATCCCACCAAGGAGCACGAGATCCGCGCCGCGCTCCAGCAAGTGATGCAGGACCGGACCACGCTGATCATCGCCCACCGCGCCGCCACGATCGCACTCGCGGATCGTGTGGTGCTGCTCGACGCCGGTCACATCGTCGCCGAAGGCACACACCACGAGCTGCTCGAGAACTCTGAGATGTACCGCCAGATCCTTGCGCAAGGAACAACCGACCCTGGCGCGTCGACCGAGCCCGAACGCACCCGCCCATGAGGCCGGCCAAGGGCGGCACCGTAAGTGCACCGTGGGGTTCGATCTTCCTTGACGAGGCACTCAGTCGCGACGAGGCCGAACGAGTGCTTAAGCGTCTCTGGCGGATGCTGCGCCCGTGGCGCCTGCGCATCTTCATCTCCGCGCTGTTGATCGTCGGGCAGACCGCGTGCGTGCTCGCGGGTCCAGCGCTGGTCGGGCACGGGATCGACGACGGCTTGAAGGTGAACAACCCAGACAAGCTCAACCTGTACGCGTCGCTCTACCTCGGGGTCGCAGTCTTCGCGCTCGTCATGGGGCGCCTCTCCATCCGAGCCGTCGCCCGGATCGGCGAGACCTTCCTGCGTGAGCTGCGTGTGAGGGTCTTCCGGCACTTGCTCTCGCTCGGAATGGAGTTCTTTGAGCGCGAGAAGACGGGTCGCCTGGTCGCTCGCCTCACCTCCGACGTGGAGGCGATGCAGGAGCTCGTGCAGACCGGGCTCACGATGTTCATCCAGAACATCCTCGTGTTCGTCGGCGCGTTGATCGCCATCTTCCTGACGAGTTGGCAGCTCGCGCTCTTCACCCTCGTCGTCGTGCCCCCCGTCTACGTTGCCAGTCGCTGGTTCCGGAGGGCCTCCAATCGGGCCTACTTGGATGTTCGGGAGCGGATTGGGACCAACCTCGCCACCTTGCAGGAAGGGCTCGCGGGCGTTCGGGTCGTGCAGGCCTTCGGGCGAGAGCGCGCGTTCACCCGCCGGTTCAACGAGACGAACGAGGCCCAGTACGACGCCAACATCAAGACGGCGAGGATCGCTACGCGCTACTTCCCCGTGGTCGAGTACTCCGGGGTGCTCGGTATAGCGATCATCATCGGTGTCGGCGGATGGCTCGTTGACGCAGGCACGATCAAGATCGGCGTTGTCCTTTCGTTCGTGCTCTACCTCAACAGCTTGTTCGAGCCGGTCCAGCAGCTCAGCCAGCTCTACAACACGCTGCAGTCGGCCGGGGCGGCGTTGCACAAGCTGTTCGACCTTCTCGACACCAAGCCATCGATCGCCGAGCGTTCTGGTGCCATCGACCTCCCGCCAGTCGGCGCGCTCGAAGTCGACGAGGTGTCGTTCGGTTACGCGCATGGTCCCGACGTCTTGCACTCCGTTTCGCTCACGGTGGCGGCGGGGGAGCGCATCGCGCTCGTTGGTCCCACGGGTGCCGGCAAGTCGACGTTGGCCAAGCTCGTGACTCGGTTCTACGACCCGCGCTCAGGAGTCGTGCGGTTCGGCGGAACCGATCTGCGCGACGCGACGATCCAGTCCTTGCGCGAGCGCATCGTGGTCGTCCCGCAGGAGGGCTATCTCTTCGCCGGCACGATCCGCGAGAACGTTCGCGTCGGCCGGCCCGAGGCAACCGATGCCGAAGTCGACGCGGCGCTGGAGGCGCTCGGTGTGCGCGAGCGATTCTCCTTGCTCCCCGAAGGGCTCGAGACCGAGGTGCGTGAGCGAGGAAGCCGCTTGTCTGCGGGTGAGCGCCAGCTTGTTTCGTTGGCGCGGGCCGCGCTTGCCGACCCGGCGCTGCTCGTGCTCGACGAGGCGACGTCGAACCTTGATCCGGGCACCGAACAGGCTGTCGAGCGCGCGCTCGAAGCACTCACTGCACAGCGATCCGTCGTGGTGGTCGCGCACCGTCTCTCGACGGCGGCGCGAGCCGATCGCATCGCAGTGATCGACCACGGCAATCTCGCGGAGGTCGGTACGCACGACGAGCTGCTCCGGCAGGAAGGTCGCTACGCGAGCTTGTGGGCGTCGTGGACGGCCGCGCAGTCGGTGCGGGCGTCGTGAACGCGAGGTTGCTGCGGGCCGTTAGCGAGGGAGATCAGTCGGTGGTGAGATCGACCAATTCGTCGTCGACCATGGCGTCATCGAAGAACGCGTACCCGTCTCCACCCGACTGCTTGACCTGATACATCGCAGCATCTGCGTCGCGAAGCAGGCCTTCGGGGCTTGGGTTACCGCCGCTCGCACTCGCGATGCCGAAGGATGCCGTCATTGGGACGAGCTCTCGTCCAGCTTGGATCGGCTCACGGAAGACGTTGCGGAGCCGATCGGCGAAACCCTTGATCCACTTTTCGTAATGGTCGTGCTCGAGAACAACCACGAACTCGTCGCCGCCATACCGAGCGACCGTGTCTTGTCCACGTGCGACCGCCGCAAGGCGTCGACCGATCCCGCCGAGCACTTCGTCACCCGCGGCATGACCGAGGGTGTCGTTGATGGACTTGAACGCATCAAGGTCCAGGAAGAACACCGTGACCGTTCGCCCATCCCGGCCACTCCGCCCGATCGCACCCCGCAAGCGGTCTTCCAAGAGTGTGCGGTTCGGGAGGTCGGTGAGGGTGTCGTGGAGGGCGCGGTGGCGCAGGTCGCTCTCAATGGCTTTGCGTTCCGACACATCCCGCACGTTCATCGCGATGCCGGCAACCGAGGGATCGGCGAGGAGGTTGGCGGCGCGCGCTTCGAGCCATCGCCACGCTCCATCGACGCACTCCGCGCGGAACTCGAAGGTCGTCAACCCGTCGCGTCGGGCGAGGACGTTGGCCAACGCAGCCCGGACACCTGGCGCATCATCGGGGTGGATCATCTGTATGGCATCCCGCCCGACGATGTCGGCGCGATTGCCCAGCAGGTCGGTGAGGCCGTCGCTGAGGTAGGTGATGTGGTTCGCTTCGTCCATCACGAGCAGCCCGTCGGCGACGCGGGCGAGCAGCGTGTGCAGCTGGGCCTCGGTCTCGGGCGCCTGAGTCTCGGCCGCCTGAGTCTCGGGCGCCTGAGTCTCAGGTGGTGGCGCCGTCGGGACCACGGGCGCGGACTCGGTGGCGAGTTGGGCGGCCAGCGCCGCCGTGAGTGTCGCGGCGCGTGTGGTCACAAGAGTGAGGATTCGGGCCGCGATGCGCAGCGGTGCAAGGTGGTCGATAGCCCGACGCTAGCGCTCGAACGCTCAGAGTGACAATGCGCAAGCCGGAGAGTGGCCGAGTACGGCCAGCGAC
>CAMDCC010000006.1 GCA_945889545.1 Bifidobacterium breve
TGGAAAGGGCCCACGTTGAGGTCCATGCGGTAGGGGCCGAGGGCTCGTGACCCCCGCACGACCCGGTGCATCGTGTCCATCCGCACGAGCGCAAAGGCATCTTGTACCGAGAGGTTCGGGTACTGGCCCATCCCGAAGATCAGCATCAGCTCGTCGCTCGAGCTGTGGAGCATGAAGTAGTAGCGGTCGTAGAAGTTCCGATCGGACGTGGCCGGGTGACGGATGACCTCAGCGGTCTGATGGATCGGGTAGTCGTCAGCAGGCGACAGCGACACAGGTTGCCTCCACTCTCCAGAAGGATCGGGCTACGCGTCGAGGGCGGCGCAGAACTCGCTGAACACCTCGACGTAGCGGTCGATGTCGGCGTCGGTGTGTTGCACCGAGATCGTCCACTGCTCTTCGTCGCCCGGCGTCATGAACACACCGCGGTTCACGACCCAGGGGAACGACGCGGCGTAGAGCTCGGTACGCGTCTCGAGAAAGTCGCGGTAGTTCGTGAGCGGCTCTGACCGAAACGAGATGCAGCCCTTCGCGCCGAGGTCGACGGTGTGGGCAGGGAGCCCGTGCTCGGCGATGGCCTTGGCGCAACCCTCGGCGAGACGGGTGCCGAGCGCCCCGAGGTACTCGTACGCGTCGGGCGTGAGCACCTCGGTGAGCGCCGCGAGCCCAGCCGCAGCTACCAACGGGTTGCCATTGAAGGTTCCCTGTTGTGCCGCGCCATGTTCGATCACGTCCATGATGTCGGCCCTACCGCCGAATGCAGCCGCCGGCGTGCCACCACCGATCGCCTTGGCGAAGCACGCGAGGTCGGGCTGCACGCCATAGCGCTCGATGGCGCCGCCTTCGGCGATCGTCGCCCCCGACTTCACCTCGTCGAAGATGAACACCACGCCGTGTTTCGTACATAGCTCGCGGACCGCTTCGAGGTACCCCGGCGCGGGCGGAACGCAGCCGATGTTCATCATCACCGGCTCCATGATCAGACACGCGATCTCGGTCCCACGGTCGGAGAAGAGTCGTTCGACGGCTGGTGCGTCGTTGAACGGCACCACGGTCGTCCATTGCGACATCCCGGCCGGGATGCCCTTCGACATCGGCATCGCGATCGGATGGTCCCGTCCACCCATCGCATCGGCGTTCGGTACCACTGAGAACATCACGGCGTCGTGGTGTCCGTGGTACGAGCCCTCGATCTTGGCGACGACATCGCGTCCGGTGGCGGCGCGTGCGATGCGCACGGCGTCCATGGTCGCTTCCGTGCCGGAGTTCGCGAGCCGCACCTTGTCGAGTCGGAACCGGCGGCACAGTTCTTCCGCGAACTGCACGGTCACCTCGGTGGTGGCCGCAAAGTGTGTGCCGGTGCGCGCGGCGCGGTCGATCGCCTCGATGATCGTCGGATGGGCGTGGCCAGTCACGTTGCAGCCGAATCCGCCGGGGACGTCGAGGTATTCGTTGCCGTCCACATCCCACACGTGCGCGCCGTTGCCCTTTGCCACGTAGAGCGGGTACGGGTCGCCGGCCTGGAACGAGGACGCCACTCCGAGCGGTAGGTGCTTCGAAGCGCGCTCGAAGAGCGCCTTGGATGCGGTCGTGCGATCGAGCAGGCGAGCCTTCTCTGCGAAGGTGATGAGCTCGGCGTTCGTAGCGAATCTGTCGGTCACCACTTCACCATCACGTGCTTGAGCTCGGTGTAGTGCTCGATCGCGTAGATAGACATGTCCTTACCGTACCCAGACTGTTTGAACCCCCCGTGAGGCAGTTCGGAGACGATCGGTATGTGGTCGTTCACCCACACCGTCCCGAACTGGAGCCGCGCTGCCATCTTCATGGCGCGCCCGACGTCGCGTGTCCACACGCTTGCCGCGAGGCCGTAGTCAACACCGTTGGCCCACGCGAGTGCCTGGTCGTCGTCGGCGAAGCGCTGGACGGTCACGACGGGGCCGAACACCTCACGTTGGATGATCTCGGCGTCCTGCTTCGGCCCGACCACCACCGATGGCTCGTAGAAGAAGCCAGCACCCGAGCGTGCAACTCCGCCCACCGTGATCTCGGCACCACCGTCGCGCGCACGGTCGACCATGCCGGTGACGCGCTCGAGCTGCTCGCCCGACACGACCGGGCCCATGGCCACATCCGGATCGTGCGGATCGCCGGTCTTGATCTTCTTCACGGCGTCGGTGAGTCCGTTCACCAAGCCGTCGTGCACCTTGGGACCGGCGAGCACGCGGCACGGAGCGGTGCAGTCCTGCCCCGAGTTGTAATACGCACCCTCGGTGAGGTTGGCCACGACTGCCTCGATGTCGGCATCGTCGAACACGACGACGGGCGCCTTGCCGCCGAGCTCGAGGTGCACACGCTTGAGTGAGTCGGCGGCGGCCTTCGCGATCACCTTTCCGGTTGCGACATCGCCGGTGAGCGACACCATGGCGACGTCGGCGTGGGTCACGAGCGCGTTGCCCGCGGTCTCACCTTGACCCGTCACCACGTTGAGTACACCGGGCGGGAGGATGTCTGCCGTCACTTCGGCGAGTCGGAGCGCGCTCAGTGGCGTGAGCTCCGAAGGCTTGAGCACCACGGTGTTACCGGCGGCAAGCGCGGGACCAACCTTCCAGGTCGCCATGCCGAGCGGGTAGTTCCACGGAGCGATGGACGCGACAACGCCGAGCGGGTCGCGGCGGAGGAACGACGTGTGCTCCTCCATGTACTCACCCGCAGCCGCGGCGTCCATGCATCGAGCCGCGCCGGCAAAGAACCGCCAGTTGTCGATCATGAGGTCCATCTCGAACTCGATGATCGACACCGGCTTGCCGACGTTGTCGATCTCGAGCTTCTGGATCGTTTCGAGATCGCCTTCGAGTGCATCCGCGATCTTCAGCAACGCCTCGGCGCGCTGGCGCGGCGTGGTCGCCGACCAGGTGGCAAACGCATCACGAGCCGCAGCGACCGCGGCATCCACGTCGACGGCGTCGCTCGAGGCAACCTCGTCGAGCACCTCGCCGTTCGCCGGGTTGACCACCTTGTCGGTCGCACCGCTCAACGCGGCGCGCCATTCGCCGCCGATGAAGTTCTGCTTGGCCATCTGATCTCTCCCTCAGGGTGCTCGGTCCACGATGTTGCGTCCGCCGAGGGCCACAGCGCAAGGGAATCCGTGGTGAAAGATGCGATTCACGAAGGAATCCCTTGCCATCTCCCGTCTGGGCATGGGTAGTGTGCGATGTCTTCCGGGGGGAGCAGTGAGTGGCTGACGACACCGTCATCGGGATCGAGCACGTCACCAAGCGGTTCGGCGGGTTCGTCGCGGTCGAAGAGGCCGACTTCGCCATCCAGCGCGGCGAGTTCTTCTCGATGCTCGGACCCTCCGGGTGCGGGAAGACGACGACGCTGCGAATGATCGCTGGCTTCGAGCAACCGACCACTGGGCGGATCACGCTCGAGGGCAAGGACGTGTCTCTGGTCCCGCCGTACAAGCGGAATGTGAACACCGTCTTCCAGCACTACGCGCTGTTCCCGCACATGAACGTCTTCGACAACGTCGCGTTCGGTCCGCGGAGCCGCCGCGTCGCCAAGAGCGAGATCACGGGGCGCGTGCGCGAGCTCCTCGAGGTCGTGCGCCTGGCCGACTTCGCGAACCGCAAGCCCGGGCAGCTCTCCGGTGGGCAGCAGCAGCGAGTGGCCCTCGCCCGCGCCCTCGTGAACTACCCGAGCGCGCTCCTGCTTGATGAACCACTCGGCGCGCTTGACCTCAAGTTGCGCCAAGCGATGCAGCTCGAGTTGAAGCGCATCCAGCGCGAGGTCGGGATCACGTTCGTGTATGTGACGCATGACCAAGAAGAGGCGCTCACGATGTCCGACCGCATCGCGGTCATGAGCGAGGGGCACGTGGAGCAGATCGGCACCCCTGAGGAGATCTACGGTGCCCCTTCGTCGGTGTTCGTTGCCGGGTTCATCGGAGTCGCGAACTTGTTGCCGGTGACGGTCGACTCGGTGCACGGAGCATCGGCCACGGTCACGCTTCCGGGCGCCACGCACTCACCCGCCGTCGTCAGTGGCCCGTCCATCACGGCGGGCCAGTCGGCCACGCTCATGCTGCGCCCGGAGCGAGTCAGGCTCTCGAGCGTGGAGCCGAGCGGTTCCGGCGCGCGTCTGGTCACGAAGATCATGCAGCTCACGTTTCAAGGGCCGGTGATTCGGGCCGATCTGCGCGCGGCTGACGGTACCGAGATCGTGGCGCATATCGAACCCGAAGACGACCTTCCGGCGGCGCGTTCCGGCGACGACATCTGGTTGACCTGGGACGACGACGCGGCACGAGTGCTTCCCCTCGCCGACATCCGAGTCGGTGGGGAAGCCCACGAGATCGAAGAGATGGGCCAAGTCGCCTTCGCGAGGAGCAACGCATGAGCAACGACCGAACACCGCAGCCAAAGAGTGGCCTCAGCCGACGTGAGTTCTTGACGCGTGGTGCCGCGGCAGCCGGCGGTCTGGCCGCCGCGCCATACCTGCTCGGCGGCTCGCCCGCGTGGGCGGCGGTGGATGAGGGCGCCAAGGTCGGCGGCAAGGTCGACGTCCTGAACTGGACCTTCTACATCGACAAGAAGTCGAAGAAGGACTTCCCGAAGCAGACCGGCATCAAGCTGAAGTACTCCGAGACGCTCGACGACAACAACACCTTCTTCGCCAAGTACCAGGAGCAGTTTGCCAACGACGACCACATCGGCTTCGACATCGTCACGCCGACGACATGGATGGCCGCGCGGCTCATCGAGCTGGGGTACGTCCAGCCGATGCCGTTCGACCTCATGGAGAACCGCGGCAACCTGAGGGCGGAGCTCGAGAACCCGGCGTGGGACCCGACCGGTGAGTACACGGTGCCGTGGCAGACCGGATACACCGGCATCGCCTACAACATCGAAGCTACCGGCCGTGAGATCACGAGCGTCGAAGATCTGTTCGACCCGAAGTTCGAAGGCCGTGTTGGTTGGCTGCTCGAGATGCGAGATTCGATGACGCTCGCGCTGCTCTCGACCGGGATGACGCGCGAGGAGATCGCAGCCGGCGTGACGTTCAACGACGCCAAGCCCGCGTTCGACCGGCTCGAGAAGGCCGCGCAGGGTGGGCAGATCCGCCGGTTCACCGGGAACAGCTACGTGAGTGACCTGCTGAGCGGCGACTTCGCCCTGAACGTGGCGTGGTCGGGCGACGTCGCCCAGCTGACGCTCGAGGAGCCAAACCTGCGCTTCGTCGTCCCTGATGAAGGTGGGCACGGCTTCTGGGCCGACGTGATGTGCATGGTGAGCACCTCGAAGCGCGACAAGCAGGTAGCAGCTTGGTTGGACTACTTCTACGACCCGGTCAACGCCGCACGGGTGGCCGGGTACACGAGCTACATCTCACCGGTGGCCGACATCGAGGACGAGCTCGCGGCAATCGACCCAGACGCGGCGGAGAACACGATCCTCTTCCCTGAACAGGACGTGCTCGACCGCCTCGTGCAGTTCCCGCTCCTCGATCCCGACGACGAAGAGCGCTTCGACGAGCGGTACGCCGAGATCACGGGTGGCTGAGACCTCGTCAACTGACCCATGGCTGGTGCGGCCGACACGGCCCCCAAACGCGGGCGCTTCGCGCCGTACGGTCTGCTCAGCCCGGGGATCATCTGGCTGATCCTGTTCTTCCTTGTACCCGTGGCGATCCTGCTGCGGGCCTCGCTCTCCAGCCAACCCGAGCGCTTCGTCCCTGACGACCTGCGGTTCAAATGGAAGTGGTCGAACTTCTCGAACGCCCTCAACCGCTTCGGGCCGCAGTTCCAGGACGCGATGCGCAACGCGCTGATCGCAGCCGTCGTCGTCGCGGTGATCATCGCAGCGGTCGTCGTGTTGCGACGCGGCCTCTGGCACAGCACCCGCGCGCGTCGCCTGCTCATCGGCGCGCTCGTCGCAGGATTCTTCGGTGCCTACATCATCACGAGCACGGTCGACGGCTGGGGCGATCACTTCCAACGCTCGTTCCTCTACGCCGGGATCGCCACGTTGCTGTGCATCGCGATCGGATACCCGCTGGCTTACGTGATCGCCTTCCGCGGCGGCGCCTACAAGAACCTCTTGCTCGGGCTCGTCGTCGTACCGTTCTTCACGACGTACCTGATCCGGACCATTGCATGGAAGACGATCCTCTTCGATAACGGCCCGGTCGTGGACATCCTCCAGAGCATCGGCGTGCTCGGTGATTCCGGTCGGCTGCTCGCCACACCCGGTGCGGTGATCGGCGGGCTGGCCTACAACTTCCTGCCGTTCATGGTGCTCCCGATCTACGTGAGCCTGGAGAAGATCGACGTCAACCTCGTAGATGCCGCGCGTGATCTGTACTCCTCTCCGGCGCGCGCCTTCCGCAAGGTTGTGCTCCCACTCTCACTCCCGGGCATTTTCGCGGGCACGCTGCTCACGTTCATCCCCGCTTCCGGCGACTTCATCAACGCCGAGCTGCTCGGATCGCCGACCACATCCATGATCGGCAACGTCGTGCAGAACCAGTTTCTCGTGCAGCTCGACTACCCGACCGCGGCCGCACTCTCGTTCGTGCTGATGGCGATCATCACGATCGCGGTGCTCATCTACGCGAAAGCGCTCGGCACGGAGGATCTCACGGGATGACCACGGTCGAACGTGCCGTGGGTGGGCCGGCTCCGGTCGAGGTGCAGCGCTCCTTCCCGCCGCCATGGCTCCGCCGCGGGGGATCGTGGCTCCTGAACATCTACGCGGTGCTCGGCCTTGTGTACCTGTTCATCCCAATCTTTGTCATCGTCGCGTTCAGCTTCAACGCCGAGGAGACGAAATTCAACTTCACCTGGGACGGATTCACATTCGACAACTGGGCCCACCCCTTCGCGGAGCAGGGCCTGGTGGACGCATTCGTACTGAGCCTGGAGATCGCCGCGATCGCGACGGCGGTCGCCGTCGTCCTCGGTGGGCTCGTCGCGCTCGCGCTCACGCGTTACCGCTTCCGCGGAAGCGCCCTTGTCAACCTCTTCCTGGTGCTCCCCCTGACGACACCGGAGATCGTGCTCGGCGCATCACTGGCGAGTCTCTTCATCGCCAAGACCTACCCTTCTCCGGTCCCCGATTCGCGCGGCTTCCTCGCGATTCTCATCGCGCATGTCATGTTCTGCGTGAGCTTCGTGGCGTTGACCGTCAAGGCTCGACTACGAGGATTCGATTGGACGCTCGAGGACGCGGCCATGGACCTCGGCGCCGGTCCGGTGCGCACCTTCACGAAGGTCACGCTCCCATTGATGCTCCCCGGGATCATGGCCGCAGCGCTGCTGAGCTTCGCTCTCTCCCTCGACGACTTCATCATCACGCTGTTCAACTCAGGTGACCAGACCACGTTCCCGATCTACATCTACGGCGCCGCCCAGCGCGCGATCCCGCCGCAGATCCAAGTGCTGTCGTCGATGATCCTGATCGTGAGCGTCGGGATCCTCGCGACGGGCACGTTCGTCGGCCGACGCCGGGAGCGCGCCGCTACGAGCTGACGCCCGACGCTTGCCCGTCGGGGAGTATGGAGTTGAGCACAGCTCGGATCTTCGCCGCGTTGTTCTCGAGCTCCTCGGTCGTGGCGTTCCCCGCACGGTCGAGATGCAGGTCGGACTCATCCGCGTGGATCGGCATCACGTGCAGGTGCGTGTGGGGTACCTCGAGTCCGGCGATCAGCAGACCGACGCGGAGCGGTGAGAAGGCGCTCTGGACCGCGCGCCCGACCATCTGGGACACCGTCATGAGATGCGCGGCGAGCGGCGGCTCGAGATCGAGCCACACGTCCACCTCGGCGCGCGGTACCACCAGCGCATGACCCGGGTTCACCGGATTGATCGACAGGAAGCTCACGCACTGGTCGTCGCGCCACACGAACGTGCCCGGGATCTCACCGTCGATGATGCGCGTGAAGAGTGTCGGCACGGAACGGCAGGCTAGGCGCGGCGGCGTCGGGCTAGCGTCGCCGTTCATGGCGGGAAGAGTGCATCACAGCGCGATTTGCGCACGGGACTTCGATGTGTCGACGCGCTTCTACCGCGATGGTCTCGGCCTCGAAGTGATGATGGACAGCAAGTTTGATGGCGACTGGCCTGCTTTGTTCGGCGCCAGGGTGTCGCGGTTGCACTCGGTGTTCCTCGGCGATCCCGCCAATCCCGATGCGGGAGTGGTTGAGCTGGTCTCGATGGACGGCATGCCCGACGGGGCCGGCCCCGCCGACGAGCCCACGACCGGCTTCTTTCTGCTGTCGTTCTACGTGAGCGATGTTGACGCGGTGCTGGCGCGGCTGGCGGAGCTCGGGCTCGGTGGCGAGCCGACGCGAATCGCGCTGCCTGCACCCGGCGGTGTGTCGGTGTCGATGGCGACCGTGCGTGACCCCGACGGTGTGCTCGTCGAGCTCATCGGAAGCTAGAGGAGCGAACAGACCGTGCTGCACACCGACATCACCTCTGACGACATCCGCGCCATGCACTCGGTGGAGGGCCGCGTGATCATCGTTACCGGCTCCGCGCAAGGAGTCGGGCGGGGCATGGCCCACCACCTCGGCAAGGCTGGGGCCACCGTCGTGGTCGCCGACTACCAGGCCGAGAAGTTGCAACGCACTTGCGAAGAGCTCACGTCGTTCGGCGCGCCGAACTTGGGCGTCGAGGTCGACATTCGCGAGCAGGACCGCATCAACGACATGGTGGCCAAGACGGTGGACGCGTTCGGCAAGGTCGACGGAATCATCAACAACGCGCAGACATTCCGAGCGAATGCCCCGGTGACTGAGGTGGAGGGCGAAGACTTCGATGTCTTCTACCGCTCGGGGGTGCTCGGGACGCTCTGGGCGATGCAGGCCGTCTACCCGCACATGAGGAAGGCCGGGTGGGGCCGGATTGTGAACTTCGGATCGTCGATGGGTCGCGTCGGCGGCGCCGGATTTGGTGCGTACAACGCGTCGAAGGAGGCGATTCGCGGGCTCAGCCGCACCGCGGCTCGCGAATGGGCCGCCGACGGGATCGTGGTGAACGTGATCGCGCCCGCCGCCGCGCCCCCGCGGGCCGCGGGCAGCGAGCACTACGAGGAGTTCATGCGCACGTGCCCGATGCACCGCAACGGCGACCCCGAGCTCGACATCGGCCCCATCGCCCACTTCCTCTGCACCGACGCCTGCCGCTACGTCACCGGCCACACCTTCATGGTCGACGGCGGCAACTTCATGTGGTCGTGACCAGAGCAGAGCGGATTCTCGGCACGTTGAAGGAGTCCATGTGTCCTTGAACGTGCCGAAAAACCCGGAGAAGCGAGGTCAGAACGCGGATTGGCAGGACGCGTGGCCGGTGCTTGGGATCTCGCAGGGAGATGCGGCCCCGTCGGCTGGCGTCGACGTGCTGCGCGCCGCGGGGTTCAGCACGTTGTTCGATGTCGAGCCGATCGCTGAGGACGAAGATGTCTACCAGGACCACCTCAACAACACGGCCGCGGTCCGCATGTTCAACGACCTGCGCATCGCGTACGTCGCGATTCGCTTCGCCCCCGAATGGCCACGCTTCATGCGTCGCGCCAATCTGACGCTGGTGGTGCGCGAGCTCCACGTGTCGTACGACAGCGAAGGGTGGATGCACGAGAAGTACGTCGGGGCCACACGGGTCGAGCAAGTACGGGGGAAGGCGTTGATCCTCGATCAGCGCCTCGTAGAGGCCACGACCGGCCGCTCGCTCTGCCGCGCGTGGGTGCTCCAGCTCGTGATCAGTCCCGAGGGCCGCGTCATGGACCCGCCTGAGATGTACCTCGAGATGATCGAGCAGGTGCAAGGCGCGCCGGTGCCGCGCCTCGCCGCCGCTCGCACGGACTGGGGTCCGCCGGCGTGACCGACACACGTGCTGCGCTGGCCGAGTTGTTTCGGATGTACCAGGTGGGCTGTGAGGCGTTGGGTTCGCCGTTGTGGGCAGCGATGTGCGCACGCTTCGCGCTCGAGGCCGAAGCGGGCGGCCCGGTCTTCGCACTCCTCGAGCCGCACGCAGGTTCCACGTTCGCGGATGCGTATCCGCTCCGCATGCTTGGGGGTCTGCACCGGCTCGCTCTCGACGGCGACGCGCCCGAGCTCACGCGCCACCTCCCGTCGACGGGCGGCGACGGCGACGAGGACGAGGTGTGGGCTGCTCTGAGTGCGATCGTCGCAGCGCCGCCGGCCGTGCTCCTCGACGCGCTGACCCGGCCGCCGCAGACGAACGAGGTTGGGCGCTCAGCATCACTCATCGGCGGATTTCTCCTGCTGGCGGAGGAACACGGACTCCCCTTGCGCGTGCTCGAGATCGGATCGAGTGCGGGACTCAACTTGCGCTTCGATCATTTCCGCTACGAGCAAGGCGACGCAGGCTTCGGGCCGCCGGCCTCCCCCTTGCAGTTCTCGGGATGCTGGCCGTTGCGGCTCCCGCCTTTCGACGCCACGCTGGCCGTGACCTCGCGACGAGGCTGTGATGTCGATCCGATCGACATCACCAATCCCGCCGACCGCATCACGCTGCTCTCGTACATCTGGCCCGACCAAGCGGAGCGGTTCGCACGGACTGCCGCGGCGATCGACATCGCGGCGAGCGTTCCCGCGGTCGTCGAACGCGCTGATGCCGCAGCGTGGCTCTTCTCCCAGCTCGCGCCCGCCGTCGACGATCAGGCCACGGTCGTGTTCCACTCGATCATGTGGCAATACCTCAGCAAGACGACGCGAAAAGGGATTCGTGAGCTCCTGGACGCCGCGGGCGCAGCAGCAACGAACTGCGCTCCACTCGCGTGGTTGCGGCTCGAGCCGCGCAAGGACCTCACATATCCCGAATTGCGGTTGACCACCTGGCCCGGTGGTGAGGAGCGGCTCCTGGCCAACTGCTCGTTCCACCTTGGTCCGGTCGAGTGGCTCGGTTGAGCGCTAGGCCCCGAGCTTCGTGAGCATGTCGCCGAGCGCGCGTACCGAACGGGTGCACGCCTGCTCGTAGCCCTCTTCGTCGATCTTCGGGCCGATGAGCTCGAGGTCGAAGCAGCCCTCGTATCCCGCGGCGAGCATCTGGCCGAGGATGCGGTCGAATGGGATGTCGCCATCGCCTGGCACCAACCGGTTTGGGGTCGAGAGCGTGCCGATGGCGTAGTCGCTCACCTGCACGATGCGGAACGTTTCGACGCCGTCGCGGACGGTATTGGCGAGTCCGCGCTCGGCCCAGCACGCATTGGTCTCTACGCACACCCCGATCCCGAGCTTCCGAGCGACGTCGACGCAGTCGCGCAGCGTATGGATGAACCCCACGTCGACGCGCAGCGAGTTCGTGTGCTCGAGCCCGAACGGGATCCCGCGCGCGTGGGCGTCTTCGATCACGGGTGTGAGCGCGGTTTCGAGCGCATCGGCCGCGTCTTCCCAGGTGAGCTGCCGCGAGGGACCCGTCGTGAGGATCATGCACTCCGCGCCGACCGCCTCGGCGGCGTCAACTGCGCCGCGCACCCGGTCTCGTTGCGACGGCCATTGGTCGGGGTTGTCGAGCTGGAACGGACCGATGCCGATCAGGTTCGACACCCGCACGCCGGCGTCACGCAGTCGACGCGCTCCAGCTTCGATCCCGGCAGCTTCGAGCTTGGCGAGCGATGCACCGATCGCGGTGATGCCGGCGCGTTCGTAGAACGCGAGGTCTTCGTCGAGCGTCCATGAGAACGACGAGATCGCGGACAATGAGACCCGCGGGTGCATCGTGCCGTCGGTGCTCAACCGATGACCAACGCTCGGGCGATGCTGCTGCCGCCGTCGAGCTGCAGGTTGATGCCGGTGAGGAACCCCGACTCTTCACTAGCGAGGTACACGGCCGCGTGGGCTACGTCACTCGCCTCGCCGAGGCGAGTCAGGTGCATCCCCTCGAACCGCTCACGTCGTTCCGGTGCGATGTCGGCGTCGCGCCGTTCATTGAGCACGTAGCCGGGACTGATCGTGTTGCAACGGATGCCCTCGCTCGCGTACTCGACGGCCACGGCCCGAGTCAGCGCGTTCATCGCCCCCTTGCTCGCGGCATAGGCGCTGAGGCCGCCACTCGGGCGCTCGGCTTGTCGCGACGAGACGTTGATGATCGAACCGTGACCGGCCGCGCGCATGTGCGGGATCGCCGCACGGGTGAGCCACATCGGAGCCGTCGCGTTCATTCGCAGGGCGTTCTCCCAATGGGCGGTGTCCATCTCACCCACCTTCGAATCGTGGGTCTCGACGCCTCCCAGCGAGCCTCCGACGGCGTTGTTCACCAGGATCGTGAGTCCTCCGGCCCACCCCTGCACCGCGTTGATGAGCGCTTCACACTCGATCTCGATCGCGATATCGGCTGGGAAGAACCGAGCGGTGCCACCCGCTGCTTCGATCTGGTCCACCACGGCAGTGCCCCGCTCCACGTTCCGGCCGTGCACAGCGACGGCAGCACCTTGCGCCCCGAACTCGACCGCGATCGCTTTGCCGATCCCCGAGGTGGAGCCCGTCACGAGCGCGTGCTCACCGGCCAATCGCATGCGCCGCACCCTACGCGGACCCCTACGCATGCCGCCGTGTGTTGTCTCGGCCGGGTGGTCCAGACATCCCGCCGTTGGGTAGTGGCCGTTGGGTAGTGGCCGTTGGGTAGTGGCCGTTGTGGGGGCCCCGCTGGACGCGTAGCCTGTGCAGACCACCCGGCCGGTCCGTCTGCGGGGTGGACCCCCCTAATGATGCTGTCGATGTTGCTGATGTTGCCAAACACGTCCCCTGTGGCCCCCGTTCGACGATCGCCGGGGCGATGCGCCGTCGCCGTCGTCGTCGGGCTGGCCAGCGCGCTCGTGCTCGGCCTGGCATCTCCGGTCGCAGCTGATCCGCTCGACGACGCCAAGGCCACGGTGGTCGCCGCCCAGCAGGCGGCCGACGCGGCGGCAGCGAGGTACGAGGAGGCGATCGGGCACTACGAAGAGGTGACCGCCCAGATCGCGACCCTCCAGGCCCAGATCGCCGAGAATCGCGCGGAGGCGCGCGAACTCCGTGCGATCGCTCGCCGTCGGGCCGTCGAGGCGTACAAGGGCCGCAACTCCCTCGAGGGGGACAGCTTTCTCACCGACGACGACCCGCTGACGGGGATCCGGCGCGAGAAGCTGCTCGGCAACACGAAGCGTCAAGAGGACAAGGCCGTCGCGCGGCTGGCGCAGATCACTGCCGACCTGGAAGACCAGCACCGCGCACTTGAGAAGCGACGCGCCGAGCAAGAGATCGCGCTCGCGAAGGCCGAGGTAGAGCAGGCGAAGGTGCAGACGCAGCTTCAGGAGGCGCAGGTCGCACTCAACGCGCTCGAGGAGTACCTGCGCCTGCAAGTGGAAGCGCAACGGGCGCGCGACATCGCGGCGTCGATCGCCCGCTCGGCCAGCAACCGTTCGAACGGCCGGAACTACGACGGCTCGTATGTCGCTACGGGCATCGTGTGTCCGATCCGCGGCGCGGTCTCCTTCATCGACTCATGGGGTGCCCCGCGTCATCAGGGTGCGCACCAGGGCGTCGACTTCATGGCCGCGCGCAACACGCCAAACGTGGCCGTCGTGTCGGGCACCGTGGAGTTCAGGGGTGGCGGGACCAAGGGGAACGCCGCGTTCCTCAGCGGCGATGACGGCAACCTCTACTACTACTTCCATCTCGAGGCTTACGCGGGCGGCGCGCGTCGTGTCGCCCAGGGCGAGGTGATCGGGTACGTGGGCAACACCGGTGACGCGAAGTACACGGCGACGCACACTCACTTCGAGATCCACCCCGGCCACGGCGGGGCCGTGAACCCCTACCCGTCGGTTCGCGCCGTCTGCTGAGCCCCGCGGGTCAGCGCCACCACGCCGTAGAGGATGGACGCGCAGAGCACGATTGACCCACCGGCTTCGAGATCCCAGGCGCGCGCCGCAGCCAGGCCGGCCACGGCGGCGACCACGCCGATCCCCACTGCGAACAGCACGGTGCTCCGAAACGAGCGCGCGAACAGCCGACTCGACGCAACGGGAAGCACCATCATCGCGGCGACCAGCAAGATGCCCAGCACGCGCATCGCCGCCACGATCGTGACGGCGGTGAGCACGGAGAGCGCGCCGTTGCACGCGGCGACCGGCAAGCCACTGACGCGGCTGGCTTCTTCGTCGAGGGTGATCGCGAACAACGCACGGCCGATGACTCCGAGTACGACGAGGATCGCTAGGCCTAGCCCGATGATTGTGAGCAAGTCCCCGGTCTTGAGTTCGAGGATCGAGCCGAACAAGTAGTCCTCGACCCGCTCATGGCTCACTCCGGCCTTGCCCACCATGATCGAGCCCGCGGCCAGCCCGCCGTAGAAGACGAGCGCGAGCGCGAGATCACCCGTGGCGTGTCCGCGACTGCGGAGGATCTCGATGACCACCGCGGCACCGATTGCGAACACGAGCGCGGTCCAGACCGGCCACACGTCGAGCAAGAACCCGGCCGCAACACCGGCAAAGGCCACGTGGCCCACGCCGTCGCCCATGAGCGATTGGCGTCGTTGCACGATGAACACGCCGATCAGCGGGGCACACGCGGCGATGACAACTGCGGCGGCGAGTGCAAGCTGCATCGATCCGGTGTCGAACGGCCAGAAGAACGGCACCTCGGCGAGCATGCTCACGAGAGGCTTTCGAGCCAGAGCGGCAAGTCGTCGGCGTGCACGCCCAGGCTCACGCCGCGCGCTGCGAGCTCGAACGGGTCGCCGTCGAAGACGATGGACCGCTTCATCACGAGCACATGGTCGAGGTCGGCCGCGACGGCGCCGAGCTCGTGGGAGACAAGCAAGACCGCAGCACCGTGCTCGCGCACTTCATGTACGACCGAATCCCGAAACGCTCGCTGCGCCGAAGCATCCACGCCCGCGACGGGCTCATCGAGCACGAGCAGGGCCGGCTCATTCACCAGTGCCTTGGCGATGAGGACGCGTTGCTGCTCGCCGCCCGACAACGAGCCCACCGGCCGGTGGACGAGGTGAGTGAGCGCGACCGCCTCCAGCGCATGCGCGACCGCCTCTCGGTCGGCGCGCGACGGTGGCCGCCACCACCCGCGACGCGCGAGGCGACCGGTCGCTACGACCTCTTCGACCGTTGCCGGGAGCGCGGGAGCGAGGGCGTGCCGCTGCGGCACGTACCCGATCCGCCACCGGTCGTCGAGCGCTCGGGGTTCGACGCCGAGGCAACGGACGGTTCCGGCATCAGGCTGGAGCAGTCCGAGCAGGATGCGGACCAGGGTCGACTTCCCGGAGCCGTTCGGCCCCACCAGCGCGCAGAACTCGCCCGGTTCGACCCGCAGGCTCACATCCACGACCGCCGGGGTTCCCCCAAAGGCGAACGAGACACCCTGGGCCTCGATCGCGGCTTCCGTGGTGCGGGGCGGGGTCATGCCGCCCATTCTAAGAGTGATTCTCAGAATGGGCCAACCGGCCCCTCAGCCCCGAGTTCAGTCCCCGAGTTCAGATCTTGGAGTCAGCCGTGTTCGCTCTCTGGCTCTTCCTCGTGTTCTTCGGGTGCGTCCTTTCCGACGCCAATGCGGGGCGGTGGGTTCTCGGCGCCGTCGGAGGTGTCGATCCAGCGGATCGTGCCCTCCTCGCACCTCTGGACAATCTTCCAAGCGAGGATCGTCGTCCGGTTGGGTGCGGTGAACGAGATCGAGAACTCGTCGTCCTCGACGAGGTCCGAGCTGGCCGGATCCTCGAAGACCACCGTCTTGCGCCTGGTCGTGGACGACCAGCCGTCCTTGGCCACCGGTTGCGCGTTCTTCACGCCCTTCGGAATCTTGAACGTGAGCTTGGTCGTCGGCGATTCGTCGCACCCGTGCTCGACTGCGAAGACGACCGTGGCTTCGGTGGCGGGCTCGACCCGGGAAGGATCGGGTTCAACGTGGGCCGCGGCCGGCGCCGCGGCAATCACCACGATGCCCAATGTGAGGAGGGCGCCGTCGGCAGCGCGGACGAGGGGGCTGCGATGCATGGTGGAGTTCCTTCTCGATGCGCCGAGCCATCGTTCCATACAGCCTTACGTCACCGAGGTCACATCCCGAAGTACCGTCGCACCGATGAAAATGGGTGTCCGGCGTCTCGTCGCCACGGTGGTACTCGGCGCTGCGGCCGTGTTGCTCGTCGCGACGCCGGCGTCGGCCCACGCCTCGCTGCTCGAATCGAACCCGGCACCGGGGGAGATCCTCCAGACGTCTCCGAAGACGATCACGCTCAGCTTCACCGAGCCGGTGTCCACATCGCTCGGCGCTCTCCGCGTCTTCAACTCCGAAAGCAAGCGGGTTGATGCGGGCGACGTAGAGATCCGTAACAACGTCGTCGAGCTTGCGCTGCCCAAACTGGACGACGGCTCGTACGCGGTCACCTGGCGCGTGACGTCGGAAGACGCGCACCCGGTCACCGGCGCGTTCGCGTTCCAGATCGGCAACGTGGGTAACGCCTCCAGCCCCGCGACCCAGGCGTTGGCCGAGCGTCTGCTGAACGCCGAGAGCGGCGACAAGCTCGTGGGGACGGTCTACGGCATCACCCGCGGGCTGCTCTTCGCGGGGCTTGCCCTCATGATCGGGTGCGCGGCGTTCGGCGTGATCGTCACGAGCCGAGCGCGCGCGTCGACGGCCAACCGCCGCCTCGTCTGGATCGGTTGGCTGATGACGACCGTCGCTGCCGTCGTCGGCTTCCTCGTCTACGGCCCGTACGTCGGCGGACTCGGGCTCGATGAGTCGTTCAGCTCCCGGGTGATCGACGAGACGCTGAGCAGCCGCTACGGCCACATCGGTGTGGCCCGCTTGATCTTGCTCGTACTGGCCATCCCCATCATCCGTGTGCTGCTCGCCCGCGACGGCGACGAGCCCCGACCAATTCCGCAACCATGGCTGGGAGCGGCTGCGGTCTTCGGCGCGCTCATCGCGGCCACGCCCGGGCTCAGCGGGCACGCGAGCTCAGGGGATCTCGTACCGCTGGCGGTCTTCACCGACACGATCCATGTGCTGGCGATGGGTGTGTGGCTTGGCGGTCTGGTGACACTGGGGGTCGTCGTGATGCGCGGGCTCACCGTCGCGCAGATGCAAGCGCCGGTTGCGCGTTGGTCGCGGCTCGCGTTCGGCTGCGTGGTGGCGATCGTTGCTACCGGCGTGTTCCAAGCGTGGCGCCAGGTGGGGAACCTCACTGCGCTGCGAACCACTGAGTACGGACGGATGCTGATCATCAAGATCCTGTTGTTCGCCGGGCTGCTGATGCTCGCGGCTTTCAGTCGCGAGAGCGTGCGGTATCTGTTCCCAGGATCGAAGCCTGAGCCCAAGAACGCAAAGCGCGGCGTGCCGATCGTGGCCGGCGGTGCTGATGACGCCGACCCCAACCTCAGTCCGGCCCCGACGCCGGAGGAGGTCGCCGAGTACGAGGCATGGGAGCACAAGCGCCTTCGCCGATCGGTCTGGGCCGAGGTAGGAGTAGCGGTGCTCGTACTGTCGATCACCGCCCTGCTCGTCAACGCGCCACCGGCAAAGTCCGCCGCCGCGAACGAGAACGGCAACGCCATCGGCATCACGTTGAAGGCGAAGGACGTGTGGGTCGACGTCGTTGTCGTGCCGGGGCGCAGCGGGCGCAATGCCGTTCACGTAAGCGCGCTGACCCCGAAGGGCGAGCTCAAAGACGTCGAGGAGCTGACGATCACCTTCTCGTTGCCGGAGCAAGACATCGCCGACATCGAGGTACCGCTCGAGAAGATCAGCGCCGGTCATTACACCGCGGCGGGATTCACCATCCCCCTTGACGGCGACTGGATCGTGACGGCCAAGGCGGTCGTCTCGGAGTTCACCCAACGAACGATGCGCGCCGAGATCGAGATCACCGAATCCTAGGGCTACCGAATCCTCAGGGTGTGGACGACATCCAAGCCGCCAATACCGTCTTCACCGTCCTCACGTTCGTCGCGAACGCCGCACTGCTTGCGCTGATCGTCGCAGCGGTCACCGGCCGGGCCGGCGCGCGCGGGCGACTGGTGGCGGATCGGGTCGTGGCTGCGGTCGGTCCGTACGCCCACCGAATCGCGGTCGTCGTTGCTCTCGGCGCTACCGCCGGGAGCCTCTACTACTCGGAGGTCAAGCACCTCATCCCGTGTGAGCTCTGCTGGTACCAACGCATCCTCATGTACCCGCTCGTCGCCATCCTCCTGGTGGGAATGCTGCGCCGTGATCGAGCCGTCTTCTGGTACGCCGCACCCCTCGTGGCGATCGGGGCGCCGCTTGCGCTGTACCACTGGTTGGTCGAGCGAGTGCCGTCGCTTTCGGACTCCACGTCGTGCTCGGTCCTCGTTCCCTGCAACGTTCCGTATTTCGAGGAACTCGGATACGTCACCTTGGCGTTCATGAGCATGAGCGCATTTCTGCTCATCGGGGCGCTGCTGCTCGTCGGCCGTGCCCACAATCGTTCGGCCATGGAGGCCATCTCATGAGATCCCGATCCCGACTCGCGACCGCCGTGGTCGCAGCTGGCCTCGTGTTCACGACCTTCGCTACGCCGGCCGGTGCGGCGAAGCAGGAGCTGGGTCCGCGCGTGAAGATCAAAGGAGCGGCGCTGCCCGACGCCGATGAGACGATCGGATCGGCCGACGATCCTGCCATCGGGCGAACACCGCCCACGCTCGTAGGTGAGGGCTTCAACGGCAAGCCTGTGACCGTCGCTCACACCGAGGGGACACCGCGCATGGTGCTGTTCCTCTCGCACTCGTGCCCGCACTGCCAGGCTGAGGTTCCCGTGCTCGTGAAGCTGGCGAAGCAGGGAAAGCTCGACGGACTCGAGGTCGACACGATCTCCACCAACGCGAGCGAGAGCTTGCCGAACTACCCGCCGTCGAAGTGGCTCAAGCGCGAGCGCTGGCCCTTCAAACCGGTGCTCGCGGACGACGCTCGACTCCGAGCGCTCTTGGCGTACGGCGGGACTGCCTTTCCCTACTTCGTGTTCATCGGTGCTGACGGCACTGTTGCAATCTGATGGAGCGGCGAGCTCAGCGCTCGCGACATCACCGAGCTCACGCGGCGCCTTGTTGCCGGTGAGGAGATCTTTCCGCCGTCCTAGCCGGACCTTCGATCGAGCTCAAGCACACCGACGGCAGAGGCCGACGAGGTCGATCCGGTGCGTTGCAGTGCGAAACCCCGTGTCCCCTTCGACCTGCGCTACGGCGTCGGCGATCGAGGCCTCGAGCCCCGACGCCGCCGGAATGTCCTCGACGGTGCCGCACGCGGTGCAGATCAGGTGGTGGTGATGGCCGGTGAGCTCTTCGGCCAACTCGAAGCGCGCGGACTCGGCGGTGACGATTCGATGCACCACTCCCGCTTGCTCGAGCACCACGAGGTTTCGGTACACGGAGCTCTGCACGAGCCCGTGGCCAACCTCGAGGATCTCGGGGAGCGCGAGTGGCCGGGGTGCATCCGCCAGGACCTGGACGATCGCGGCCCGCTTGGGTGTGAGGCGCTGCTGCACGCGCCGCAACCGCGCGGCCACTTCGTCGCGCAGTTCGGGTGCCACGGCGCCGAGTGTACCGTCGCACTCGATGGATCCCACTGAGAGGTTCACCGAGCTCGTGCAGCGCGACGAACGTGACGTTCCGCTCGACGAAGCCGCGCTGCTGATCGCCGCGCACCATCACCGCGTCGATGTTCCGAAGCAGTTGGCGCGCTTCGATGATCTCGCGGCGCAAGCACCGGCGGCTCCCGATGCGCTCGCGACGTTCCTCTTCGTCGAGCGCGGGTTCGCCGGGAACACGGTGGACTATGCCGATCCTCACAACTCGTTCCTCGACGACGTGCTCAATCGGCGCCTCGGCCTGCCGATCACGCTCAGCGTCCTCATGCTCGAGGTTGGGCGACGCGTAGGTCTCACGCTCGACGGTGTGGGGATGCCCGGTCATTTCTTGGTGCGGGCCGATGCCAACACGTTCTTCGATCCGTTCCACGGCGGCGAGCGCCTTGACGAGGAAGGTTGCCGCGAACGATTCAGTGCCACGCAGGGTGACGCCCCCTTTCTTCCTGGCTATCTCGCACCGGTCGGCTCCCATGCCATCCTCGCCCGCATGCTTGCCAACCTCGTGCGCTCGTTCGTGACCCGAGACCCGAGCCACGCCGTGTGGACGGTGCGCCTCCGGCTGCGCGTCCCCGGAGTGTCCCCGGCCGAGCGCCGAGAGGCGGCGGCACTACTCGGCACTCTTGGACAGTTCGAAGAGGCCGCTGAGGCACTTAGCGCGATCGCCGAGCAGTTCGACGGCCCGACTGCGTCTCGCCTCGTTCAAGACGCGGCGGCCTACCGCGCGAGAGCGAACTGAGTGGGTCCGAACGAGATCGTGACCGAGTTGCCGATGTTCCCGCTCGGCTCGGTGCTCTTTCCCCATGCCGTGCTGCCGTTGCACGTGTTCGAACCGCGTTATCGAGCGCTCACCGAGCGGTGTCTCGCGAGTGATCGCGAGTTCGGTGTGGTCCTCATCGAACGCGGCCATGAAGTCGGTGGGGGTGACGCCCGCTTCGACATGGGCACCGTGGCTCGCATCGTGCAGGCGGCTCAGACCGACGATGGCCGCTGGTTGTTGGTGAACGTCGGCATGCAACGCCTCCGAGTGCTTGAGTGGCTCGACGACGACCCGTACCCGCTCGCTCGTGTGGAGCGGCTGGCGCCCGGTGAATGCGTGGGCGCCACGCCCGAGCTCGTGGACGACGTGACCGCGTTGCTCCGGCGCGTGCTCGCGATGCATGCCGAGCTCGGCGATCCCGTCGCCCCGATCGACGTAGTGCTCGATGCTGATCCCGTGCAGGCGTCGTTCGAGGCGGCCGCGCTCGCGCCGATTGGTTCGCTCGACGCCCAACACCTCCTGGAGATCGACGATGCCGCGGCGCGACTCACCCGTCTCCACTCGATGCTCGAGGAGGAACGCGAAGTACTCGAGCTCCGGCTCTCCGGTGATTGATCCGGGCGCGGTCGGCGTACGCTGACTCCGTGGAACACCAGCTCGAACCCCAACCCGAATCCCAACCCGAAGTCGAGAAGGCGCAAGACGCCGAGCAGGACCGCGACCTCACCGACCTCGGAGCGCTCGAACGTGAGCTTGCCGCGCTCGAGCACGAGCTCGAGATCGTCGACGGCACCCCCGGCGCCGAATAGCACCGTGGCGACGGTCAGGCTGCGCCTCTTTGCAGCCGCGCGCGACGCAGCCGGGCGCACGTCTGAGGACGTGGAAGCCGCGACCGTCGGCGAGGTCCTGACCTACGCGAGGACCACGTATGGCGCGCATTTCGTCGAGGTGCTCGACCATGCGCGCGTCTGGCTCAACGGCGACGAGCCAACCGACGGTGACGACACGCCTCTTGTCGACGGCGACGAGGTTGCGGTGCTCCCACCCGTCAGCGGAGGTTCATGATCGAGCCGTAACGAGCCAGGTTGCGCCGCCGAGTAGCACACCCGCAGCTGTCACATGAGGTTGCAATGCCTCTCGTACCGCTGCGATCGCTCGCGATTGGAGTTCGGCCGGCTTGTCGTCGAGCATCGCGTGGGCGATCCCGGTGTTGAGCATGAACGCGACCGCGTCGTCGAGCGTGCCGCGGCCGCCCACGAGCATGGGTGCTGCGAAGGCATCGATCGACAGGTCACGGAGCCCCGCGGCATCGAAGATCGTGCGCACGCGGTCGGGGTCGGCAAACGCGAAGGGACCGGGCGCCATCGGGTCGCCGACCGGAGGCTCAACGTGCTCGAGCATCGCTGCACCCGGCACCGCCATCCACTCGTTGGCCAGGAGCTCCTGCCACACCACAAACGCGACGCGCCCGCCCTCACGCAACCCGTTCCTGATGTTGGTGAACGCAGCAACAGGATCGTCGAAGAACATCACGCCGAAACGGCTGATCGCCACGTCGAACTCGGGCTGGAACGGACGAGTCTGCGCATCGTCGGCTTCGAAAGAGACGTTGGCGACTCTCTCTTCCAACGCGAGCTCGCGCGCCCGCTTCAACATGGCTTCCGACAGGTCGACGCCGAGCGCGCTGCCGTCGCCCGCAGCGCGAGCGGCGGCACGAGTGGTGACGCCGTTGCCGCAGCCCACGTCGAGCACGCGCTCACCCGACGCGATCGACGCCGCGTTCAAGAGTGCCGTGCCGAACGGTTCGAGCATCTCGTCGTAGCGCCGCTGCTGGTCTACCCAGTGCCGCGCCTCATCGCGGTTCCAATACTCCCGTTGCGCTTCGTTCGCGGCATCCACGGACGCGACCTTATTTCGCAGGCTGACTACGCGAGGGCGATCACCCGAGCGCAAGATCGATGGTGCGTGCGGCCTTGAAGCGGGTGGCCACGTCGTCCCAGTCAACGAGCTCCCAGAACGCGTCGACCCATTCCGCCTTCCGGTTCTCGTATTGGAGGTAGTACGCGTGCTCCCACATGTCGAGTACGAGGAGCGGCGGCCCGCCCTGGCCGACATTGCCCTGGTGGTCGTACACCTGCTCGACGATGACCCGTTGCCCGACGGGTTCCCACGACAGCGCGCCCCAACCCGAACCCTGCACGTTCATCGCGGCTTCCGTGAGCTGCGCCTTGAACGCATCGAACGATCCGAGCTGGTCGGTGATGGCGGATGCGAGCTCACCCGTTGGCTTGTCGCCTCCGGTGGGGTTCAAGTTCCTCCAGAAGATGGAGTGCAGGATGTGGCCCGACAAGTGGAACGCCAGGTTCTTCTCGAGCTGGTTGATGGAACCGAAATCGCCGGACTCGCGTGCTTCGGCGAGTCGTTCGAGCACTGTGTTCGCGCCGTCGACGTACGCCTTGTGGTGCTTGGCGTGGTGCAGCTCGAGGATGCGCCCGGAGAGGTGCGGTTCCAGCGCCCCGTAGTCGTAGGCGAGCTCGGGCAGTGTGTACTTCTTCATCGTGTCCTCCTGGAGTCTCACGATGACAACGCTGCGGGGGTTACGAGGTGTTCCCCCTCGATTTCCCACTGGTACCCTCACTGCAATGCCAGAAGCCCACCACCGTCGTACCGATACGGTCATGGAACCGTCGTACCTCGATGGCCTCGCTGATCTTGATATCGACGGAGTTCGCGCCAAGCACGATGAGTGCCTCGCGGTCGAAACCGAGGTCTCGTACGTGCGTCGACTCGCGCAAGCCCGCATCGACATCCTGGAGGCAGAGCTCGACCGGCGGGCCAACGGTGGCACGATCACTGATCTTGTTGCCGCACTCCCGCAGATCCTGGCCGACGACTCCCCGCGGTCGGATCCGGCGTCCTCTCGGTTGCCGCGCCATCTCGGTCCGGCGCCCGACATCCAATGGCGCCGTGGCCTCGAACACCTCATCGCCGACGCCACCTTGGTGAACCTGCCTACCCTCTCCGAGGAGGAGCTCACTTCCGCGCTCGCGCAGCTGCGGGAGCTCGAGCACCAGGTCTCCATCACCCGACGGAGCTTGCACCGCGTGATCGACTCGATCGAGGCCGACCTCGCCGAGCGGCTCAAGGTCGAGCACGCGTAGGCCCACGGAGTGGCCGACGCGATCGAGCAACGTCTGCACGACCTCGGCGAGTTCATCCGTGAACAACGCCGGAACGCTCGCCTTTCGTTGCGCAGCCTCAGTGATCGCGCCGGAGTCTCGAATCCATACCTGAGCCAGATCGAGCGCGGCCTGCGCAAGCCGAGTGCCGAGATCCTCCAGCAGATCGCCAAGGCACTGCGCATCTCGGCCGAGACCCTCTACGTGCGGGCCGGCATCCTGGAGCCGCGCGGGGAGCAGCAAGACGTCGAGCAGGAGATCCTGCGCGACGAGACGCTCAACGATCGTCAGAAGCAAGCCCTGATCGAGGTGTATCGCTCGTTCCAGAGCGAGAACCGTTGACGCACAGCGTTTCGCGCCGGCAGGGCGGGTTCGGGAATCCCGACTAGTAGACTCGGGTTTCATATGTCCGTGCGCCGCATTGCCATGCTCAGCCTCCATACGTCGCCATTGGCCCAACCGGGCTCGGGCGACGGCGGTGGAATGAACGTCTACGTGCGCTCGCTCGCGTCGGCCTTGGCCCAGGCGGGCGTTGCGTGTGACGTGCTCACACGGGCCGAACACGCCGAGCAGCCACCGATCGTCGACATCGAGCCTGGGTTCCGCGTCGTGCACCTCGATGCCGGACCTCGCCAAGTCATCTCGAAGCTTTCCTTGCCCGACCTCGTCGACGAGCTCGTGGTCGCGGGCCGAGCCCACCTCGACGCGTCCGGCGATTTCGACGCGCTGCACGCGCACTACTGGGTTTCGGGCGCCGTGGGCCACCGCCTCAAGCACGAGGTCGATCTCCCCCTCGTGACCACCTTCCACACCCTCGCCCGCACCAAGATCGCGGCTGGGGTAGATGACGACCCACACGAGCGTGCCCGCATCGAGTCCGAGGTCGTGGCCTGCACCGACCGCATCGTCGCCTCGACGACCGACGAACGCGATGAGCTCGTGAACTCCTACGACGCCGACCCGACCCGCATCGAAGTCGTGCCGCCGGGTGTCGACCACGCGATGTTCTCCCCCGGTGACCGTGGCGCCGCGCGCCGCCGCCTCGGTCTCTCCGCCCACCCGTTGCTGCTCTTCGTCGGCCGCATCCAACCGCTCAAGAGCGCTGATCTCGCAGTGCGATGTCTTGCCGAGCTGGCTGACGACCGCGCCGAGCTCGCGATCGTGGGTGGCCCGAGTGGCCCCGACGGCCCGGCTGAGCTCCGGCGGCTGCGGGCCCTGGCCATCGAACTCGGCGTTGATCACCGAGTTCGCTGGGTGGCGCCGCAGCCCCACGCCGACCTCATCGACTGGTACCGCGCCGCCAACGTGTGCATCGTGCCGTCGCGTACCGAGTCGTTCGGACTCGTCGCGCTCGAGGCCTCGGCGTGCGGCACGCCCGTGGTCGCGGCTGCGGTCGGCGGGTTGCGTTCGCTCATCGACGACGGCGAGACGGGGTTCCTCGTGGACGGTCGGGCTGCGCCCGACTACGCCGCACCGGTCGCCCGGCTGCTCGCCGACGAGCACCTGGCTGCTCGCATGGGAGTCGCCGCCGCAGCCGGGTCGCACCGCTACGCATGGAGCATCACCGCGGCCCGCCTGCGTCGGCTCTACGCCGACGTCGGCGCACGCGAGCTCGTGCAGTGCTCCTAAGCGAGCACGACGACCTGGGCGAACGCGAGGAGGCCGCGCACGCGCTGATCGCCGCGCACCTCGAAGGCCCGGTTGCCCGCGAGGCCTACATCCAGACGGTCGAGTACGACCCCGAACTCCGCCGCTGGTACGTCCGCTTCGGATGCGACGGCCGCGACGCCACCACGATCTACTTCGACCTCCACCAGCGCACACTGCGCTACGAGGTGTACTTCCTCCCCGATCCGCCGTCCGATCAACTCGAGCTCTACCGGTTCCTGCTGCAGCGCAACCACGGTATGTACGGAGCGCGGTTCTCGATTGGGCCCGACGGCGATCTGTACCTCACCGGACGCGTCGCGCTCGAGCACCTCACCGAGACCGAGCTCGATCGCATCATCGGGGTCCTGTACGAGCTTGTCGAGACCTGGTTCCAGCCGGTGGTGCGGCTCGCCTACGGGCGCTGATCCCAAAACCTGATCCCAAAAGAAGGGGGTCGGGAAGGCGTCATCGTTTCGGGCTGAGCGTGTCGGGGTGCTTCGTCCGGCATCGACGGATGCTGGTTCGGCGGTCCTTCATCGGACCACCGGCGTCATCGAGCCCGAGGTGCACGACGGCCAACCTCGTTCGGGGAAGTGCGAGGTCAGCCCAACGGTTCCTCGGGCTCGTGCGCGCCGCAGCGAATGAAGCGATTCCATCGATGTCGAAGCGTGGGGAGACAGTTGCCCTCCCTCTCGCTCTCGGCCCTGTGGGCCGGGCCGCTCCCGGTACCCTCCTTTCCCGCTCTCGGCCCTGTGGGCCGGGCCGCTCGGGCCCCGGGTACCTGGGTTGCTCTGTGTCGCAGGAAACGCGCGACTGTGCCGGTACCCTCGGGTGCAATGTCGGGGTTGGCGTTGCTTGGTGGCGGGAAGATGGGTGAGGCGCTGCTCGGCGGCCTGCTCGACGCAGGGTACGAACCCGACTCGATCGCGGTGGCCGAGGTCGACGGGGATCGCCGCCGTGAGCTCGAGGATCGGTTCAAGGGCGTGCGGGTAGTGCCGAGCGCAGCCGTGGCCGTGGCCGATGCCGACATCGTCGTCGTAGCGGTCAAGCCGCAAATCGTGACTTCGGTGCTGGAGCAGGCCGCGGCGAGCCTGGCGGCCGACACCCTCATCATCTCGATCGCCGCCGGCGTCACAATCGCGACGGTGGAAGCGGCGGCCCCCGGTCGCCCGGTCGTGCGTGCGATGCCGAACACCCCGGCGCTGGTGCGTCGCGCCGCCACGGCGATCGCCGCTGGGCGCCATGCCGACGCGACCCACCTCGAGACCGCCGAGCGCGTGCTCGGCGCGGTCGGCGTGGTCGTGCAGGTTCCCGAGGCGCTCCTCGATGCGGTCACCGGGCTTTCGGGCTCGGGGCCCGCCTACGTGTTCCTCTTGGCCGAAGCGCTCATCGAGGCCGGCGTGCTCGCCGGGCTCCCACGACCCACGGCTGACACGCTCGTGCGCCAGACGCTCCTCGGTTCGGCCGAGTTACTCGCCTCCGGAGACGACCCACCAGAGACACTGCGTGCCGCAGTCACCTCCCCGGGCGGCACCACAGCAGCCGGGTTGCATGCACTCGAACAATGCGGCGTGCGTGCCGCGGTGCTCGACGCCGTCCGCGCCGCGACGGAACGTTCCCGACAGTTGGGCGACGCATGAGTCGCCGACCGCGGCGGAATCGACCGCCCCGCCTCGACGACCCACCCCCGCCGCGGGCCGCGCCGGCCACCGAGAACGGGAGCGCTGTCGCCAAGCCGCTCACCCCGACCCGGAGGCTCTTGGCCGGTCACGTGGCTGGCCCGCATCCCGAGCTCGGTCGGGCCGAGGTCGAGAGCATCGTGGGTCGCCTGACCTCGGGGTCACCCGATGCCGTGCTTGGCCTAGACCTGGGTCGGATCAGCCGCGACGAGGCGTACGGCGCGCTCGAAGCGATTTGGGGATGGTCGGGTGACTCGGCCCGGGCCACGATCGATCCCGCCCGCACGCTCGAAGCCGCATCGGTCGCCGCCGGTCTGCTGGCCGCGTCGGCGGTGCCGGGCGCCAAGGTCGCGCTGGCGACCGGCCGTCCAGCCGCACTACTCCCTTTGTACCGAGCCCTGGCCGGCGCGGTGACTGAGGCCGGCGGCGAGCTGCTCGGCGGCGACCAGCAGGCCGTGGAGGGCGCGTCCGACCAGGCCATGTGGTGGCATGACGGGGTTGCCGTGGTGAGCGACGGACTCTCGATCCTCGCCGACGACGGGCTGCATGCCGGGCCGGAGTGGTTGTTCGCTGTGGGCCGACCCAAGCTCGTCATTGCCGACCACGGCTTCGCCGGCGCCGCCATCGCCGATGGTCACCAGACCATTGCCCTGGCCGACCTCGACGCCCTCGCCCTCGGTGTGGCTGCCCGACGAGGGCTGCCCGTCTGCGTCGTCCCTCTCCATGACGGCCGCCCGCCGTCGGCCTACGAGGTGGTGTTCGAGTGCCTGGTGCCCGATGCGGCGAATACTCACGAGCCACACTCGACAACACCAGCCCCGGCCGCCTACGCTCCCACGCAGAGCGGGGGAGAGGGGTGAGCCGCGTGGCTACGTCCTTTGGAACAGCGCGCTTCCTGACGGTTCAGGAAGTCGCTGACATGCTGAGAGTGTCGTCGATGACGGTCTACCGCCTGATCAAGGCGGGAGACCTACCGGCCGTGCGCGTCGGGCGCTCCTTTCGAGTGCTGCCCTCCGACGTCGACGCCTACCTCGCTGCGCGGTACACGCAGGCGGGGTAGGTCGTGAGGCGGGCCATTGCCTTCCTCTCCGACTACGGGCACGCCGACGAGTTCGTCGGAGTCTGCAAGGCGGTGATGCTCGGGGTTGCCCCCGAGCTTCAGATCATCGACATCACCCACGATCTACCGGCGCACGATGTACGCGCCGGTGCCCTCGCGCTCGTGCGGGCCGTGCAGTACCTCCCGGATGCTTCGGTCGTGCTTGCCGTGGTCGATCCCGGGGTGGCCACG
The DNA here is from genome assembly GCA_945889545.1 of Bifidobacterium breve. Lineage (GTDB taxonomy): Bacteria > Actinomycetota > Acidimicrobiia > IMCC26256 > PALSA-555 > SHVJ01. Next base: position 28,172 of record CAMDCC010000006.1, read on the forward strand.
GATCGACGCCTTGTGGCGGTCGAGACCGAGGCCGGCACCCTTCTTGGCCCTGACAACGGGTTGCTCGCGCCGGCGGTCGCCATGCTCGGCGGCGCGCAGCGGGTCGTCCACATCACGAGTGAGGACCATCGGCTTCCGGCGCCGGGTCCGACGTTCGCCGGCCGCGATGTGCTCGCACCCGCGGCTGCGTACCTCGCCACCGGCACGCTCATCGGCGATCTCGGTGCCGACGTGGATCCGAGCGGTCTTGTGCCCGGTCTCGTCGGGTTGCCGCAGCTCGGCGACGGCGGCGCCATCCAGGCCGAAGTGTGGTGGGTCGACCGGTTCGGCAACTGCCAGATCAACGTGGGCCCTGACGAGCTCATCGAAGCGGGTGCCACCCCCCAGGGCGCGATCGAGGTGCGGATGGGGCCCCGGGCCAAGTCGGCCCGGTGGGTCCACGCGTACGCCGACGCGAAGCCGTCGGAGCTGGTGCTGCTCGTCGACTCCTACGGGATGGTGGCGTTGGCCCTCGATCGCCGCTCAGCCGCGGCCGAGTTCGGGCTCCAGGCCGGCTCGCCGGTGACGCTCCTCCCCCCGGGAACGACCGCCCCAGATCCCCATGCCCCAGATCCCCTGGCCGTGCGGGCGACTCCGGATGCTGGAAACCTGAATACTGGAAACCCGAGCACGTAACGGGAGAATGGCCTCGTGCGCCCCGGAACCTCGATAGCGATCGCCATCCTGTTGGCCATGATCCTGCTCGCCGCTCTGGCGCAATTCGCGCTCCACGTGGGGCCCTCCAGCGGTTAGACGGCGAACGCACGGTAAAAGATCACTCTCCGTGGTCAATTTGGCTCAAG
>CAMDCC010000007.1 GCA_945889545.1 Bifidobacterium breve
GGCTCGCAGCGAGCCCCAAACCGCAGACCAAACCACGTTCACGCTGCTTACTGAAAGGTTCGGGCTAGCGGTCGCGGTCGCGGCGCTGCTGTATGCGGCCGAGAGCCGGCGTCGCCGCGCCGCGCTCAACGTGGGTTTGGCAGCCGCGACGACCGCACTGGTCGCCGGGTGGTGGTACGCGCCGAACCTCCACCCGGTCTTCCGCTATCTCACGAGCTACGGGTACGGATCGCCGACTCGTACCTTGATCCGTGGCTCGGAGCCCTCGCCGCTGGGCACGCGCTACTGGACCGTGCGGCTCTCGCAGATCGTCAACGAAGGTCTCTTCCTCACCACTGCGGTGGTGCTGATCGCCGCATTCGCGGTCGCCGCCGTCGGGCGGTGGCGACGCCGAGACACTGTGGATCCGTCCGGCCCCGGTGTCCCACAGGTTCGACGGATGGAGCGCGTTGTCGCAGCGGCGAAGACGCCCGCGGGCACGATCACGCTCGTTGCCGTCGTGTCATACCTGGTCCTCACGACCAGCACGAACCCCGGCACCGGCTTCACCCTCCCACTCGTGCCGCTCGTCGTCGTGCTCGGCGTCGGCTGCATCATGCGTCGCTCGCCGCTCGTGCGCGCCGTCCTGCTCGCTGCGCTCCTGTCCGGCGTCCTCGTGGTCGGCGTGGGGAAGATGACGGTCACCGGTGGCCTCGCAGACCCGCGCTGTGTCCAACTGCCGGTACTTGGCTGCGCGCCCGTCACTGACGGACGTGGGCACATCCAACGCCAGCTCGCCGTGATCGGTCTCGACGCGCGCGACGCGGACGAGGCGCGCCGAGGGGAGCCGGGCGGGTGGGTGCGAACGAACGAGCGCGCCGCGCGGGTCCTGCATGCGGCGACCGAAGGTCGTTCCGAGCCGGTCGTGGTCTTCTTTGCCTCGCGTGACCCGTTCTTCAACACGAACACCCTCGGCCTCGACTGGCGCGTACGGTACGGCCAGCAGCTGCCCGTCGGGCAGCTGCGGCCGGACGAGGGCGGCGACACGGTGGCCAATTACCTTCGCGCGCTCGCAGACCCGCAGTACGGCCAGCCCACGTACCTCTTCACGACGGATCGCGGCCGCCACGAGTTCCCGCCGCGGGTCACGCAGCCGCGAGCCGAGCGCGCCGCCGCGTGCCTGGGCTTCGAGCTCGAGGCTCGCTTCCCGCTGCCCGACGGCCGGCAGGTCCGCCTCTACACGCGCCGGGTGCCGGTGCCGGCCCCGTTCACCGGGCGGGTGCTGCGTGAGCTTCAGGCCGCGTGCCAGTCGGCGGGGGCCTGAGCTCAGTCGAACAACAGTGTTCGGAATGCCGAGACGTACGCCGACGCGTCGTGGGCGGCGCGCACGAAGGCCGATGCGGCGCGCCCGATGGCAGTGCGCTCCTCGGCGGAGAGCGCGAGCACGCGCTCGAAGCCTTCGATCATGGCGTCGAGCTGGCGAGGTGCCATGAGGAAGCCGGTGCGCCCGTCGGCGATGAGCTCCGTGACACCGAACACCGCGGTGCTCAGGATCACTCGCTCGAACGCCATCGCCTCCATGAACGACCGGGGCATCGACTCCAGGTCTGATGCGCTTACCACCACGTCCGCGGCGTGGTACCAGTCGTAGATGTCCGGGGTGACCGGCACGACGGCGACCGTGGCAGCAACGCCGAGCCGGTCGATCAGCTCGTGCACGGCCTGCGAGTACGGCCGCTCCGGCAGGTCGCCGACCAAGACGAGCCGCGCGTGCGGAAACCTACGGACAACCGCATGGAATGCGAGCACCAAGCCGGTCTGGAGCTTGCGCGGCTCCATCGTGCCAACGCACACGAAGACGATCTCCTCGTCGGAGTAACCGAGGGACGCGCGCAACCCGGCGCGGTCGACGCGGGCTCGATGGTCGTCAATCGACGTGAAGTCGATGCCGTACGGGATCTTCACGCACCGCCCGGCCGGGGCCGTACTGCGGTAGAGCTCGAGTGTCGCATCCGCCTCGAACACCAGTTGCTCCGCGTGGTTGAGCGCATCGAGCCCAAGCTTGCGCACTTCCGGGTGGTACCCGGCAACGCCGTACGCCTCGATCCAGAACAGCAGTGGGTCCACGCTCTCGTGGATCGCCCATACATAGGGAATCCCGAGGCGGCGGCAGGTGTCGGCCCCCAGAGCCGCGGACATGGTGTTGACCAGTGCCCGGTTCACGCCATGGGCACGAGCGAGGGTTGCAAGTGCCGCCACCCGTGCCTCGTAGTTGACGATGTCGCCGGGATAGTCGCCGAGCACCTCGACGGTGATGCCTCGCTCGTCGAGCGGCCGGCGCAACGGACCGTCGGCGGGCGCGACGACGAGGCACGCGACGTCCGGCGAGGGCAGCAGGCCCCTGAGGAGCTCTTCGACATAGAGCTGAGCCCCACCCAGGTCGAGAGAATGCGTGACCACGAGGAGTCGCCGCTCGTCGGCGACGGTCGCGGCCTCGCGCAACGCGTCCGTCTGGCGTCGGAACTCGAGCGCTTCCTGGGGCACGGGTAGGTCGTCGAGCGCGGTGCTCACGGCCACCGGGCCCAATCGTTCACTCGAACCGTCCAGGCGGTGCGCGTGCACCTCGACGGTCACTGTCGTTGCCGGCGTGGCGTTGCTGGTGTCGATCGGGCAGAGCGCGTCGAAGCCCTCGACGACCGCGTGAGGCTCGAGTCGCTGCGACGGCGACTCGCGCCATGGACGCGCGGCAACGATCGGTGTGCCGTCGACATGCACCATGACCGACGACGCAGGTGACGGACCGCGCAGTGTGCCGCGCACGACCAGCGCCTCCCGTCCGTTCGCGAGCGTGACCACGAGGCGAGGTTCGACCGTGACGAGACGCGACCCCAACTCGTCGACGATGCCGTGCTGGCGCACGGCGAGCCCACCGATGCGCACCTGGCGGTCCTCGTACTCGGCGAGGTCGATGCGGACCTCGAAGCCGGGGGATCGACGCCCGAGTCTCGGGCGCTCGAGATGGATGTCAGAGCGGAAGACGCCCGGGCGCGTGACCGCGACGGGCGCGCCGTCGATCGTGATGATCACTGCGAGGGTGTCCAACCGTGGGTCGGACGTCCACCCGAGCAGGGTGACCACCGACGCCGGGAGCGTGGCCGGTGCCTCCACCTCGCCGAGTGAACGACGCGGGATCAACCGAGCGGCGGCGCTCGCCAGTCGCCGCCACGATCGAGCGAAGCGTTGGAAGGTCCGCCCGAGCTTGGATGCCGGAATCATTCGAGGAGCAGCGGTTCCCGCTCGCGACAAGTGAGCTCGAGGCCGCGCGCCAGGCTCTGCGGGTGGTACCCCGGTAGGAACTGTCGCAACCTCGTGATGTCGAGGATGCTCGTGTGCACGTCCTCGGGCGGCTCGGGAGCGCGAATGACCTCCGGACCACCCGTCAGGTCATGGATCATCGCGAGCAGATCTCCGAGCTGGGTGCCGATCCCAGTGGCCACGTTCATGGTGTCGGGCGGCTCGCTCGTCAGGCTCGCCTCGACGACGTCGACGACATCTTCGACGTAGATGTAGTCACGGATTGAGCCGAGGTCGGCCCGAAGCGACAACGGGTGCCCAGAACGTTGGCAGGCGAGCGCGTGGGCGACAACACCTTGCGATCGTTCGGCACGCTGACCGGGACCGTAGACATTGCCGCAGCGCAGGATCGTCGTGCGGATGTCGTGTCGCCGCCCGAGCTCCTGCACGTAGCGCTCGCAGCGCACCCGCGTCGCGCCATAGATGCTGATGGGGCGAAGCGGCTCGGCTTCCGATGTGGGGACTGTGGTGGCGTTGCCGTACACCGTGCCGCCCGAGGAGAGGTACACGAACCGCCGTCCGCCCTGGATCGCGAGCTCGCACAGCACCTCGTGCAGCGGTGAGATGTCGTCGAGCTCGGAGAGCTCTTCGTGGGTCGAAAGGGGGAGCAGTTGGCCCGCGCACCACACCACTACCTGGCAGCCGAGGAGCGCCTCGGCGGCCCGCGACCGGTCGGCAGCATCGCCCACGACTACGTGGCAGTCCGGCAGTGCCGACCTCGGCGGCGAGGTTGTCAGCACCCGCACCTCGCGGTCCGACGCCACGAGTCGGCGGGCGATGTGGCTGCCGAGGAAGCCCGCGCCGACGACGAGGACACGGCGAGAAGGCACGTGCGATGCTAGCCCTGGGCGTCGCCAGCCACGACGGGGCGCTCGCCCGGAGAACCACGGCGGCCCGATCGTGTTTCTTTCGAGTGGTGGGAGCCCGGGCACTCGGGCAGAAGTAGCGGAGCGGAAGCAGCCCAACGAGAGATGGACTTCAGGGACACGCCGGACGAGGCCGCCTTTCGTGCCGAGGTGCGGGCGTGGCTCGCTGAGCATCTGATCGGTGAGTTCGCAGCGCTTGGTGGTCGCGGCGGTCCCGCCGATGAGCACGGGTTCGATCTCCGGGTTGAGTGGGAGAAGCTGCTCGGCACGGACCGCTGGCTTGGCCTCTCGTGGCCCGAGGAGTACGGCGGGCGCGATGCATCCTTCGCGGAGCAGATCATCTTCAGCGAGGAGTACGCGAAGGCCGACGCACCGGCGCGCGTCAGCTTCTTCGGCGAGGGCCTCTTCGCCCCGACGTTGCTCGCGTACGGCACCGATGAACAGAAGCGCCGCTTCCTGCCGAAGATCCAATCGGTGGAGGAGCTCTGGTGTCAGGGCTACTCCGAGCCCAACGCGGGTTCCGATCTCGCGAACGTGGCCACCAAGGCCGTGCTCGATGGCGATCAGTGGGTCGTCAACGGCCAGAAGGTCTGGACCACGCTCGCGCACCGCGCGCAGTGGTGCTTCTGTGTCACGCGGACCGATCCCGCCTCGCATGGTCATCACGGCCTCTCGTACCTGTTGATCCCGATGGATCAGCCGGGCGTCGAGGTCCGGCCCCTCAAGCAGATGACGGGCACCGCGGAGTTCAACGAGGTCTTCTTCTCCGACGCCCGCACCGACAAGGCCAACGTGCTCGGCGAAGTCAGTGACGGGTGGAAGGTGGCGATGGCCACGCTCGGATTCGAGCGCGGGACGGCATTCCTGTCCCAGCAGCTCGGCTTCCAGCGCGAGCTGCAAGATCTCATCGAGGTCGCCCAGAAGCGTGGTGCCACGGCCCACCCGGTGATCCGCCAGGAGCTCGCCGACTCGTACATCGGTGTCCAGATCATGAAGTACAGCGGGATGCGCATGCTCACCGGGTTGGTCAAGAAGGGGGTGCTCGGCCCGGAGTCGAGCATCGGCAAGCTCTACTGGAGCAATTGGCACCGCACGCTGGGTGAACGGGCCATGCACGTGCTCGGCGCCGACGCCTCCATCATTGCGGACCCGATCGCGGACCCGATCGCGGACCCAATCGCGGAGGTGACCGATGGCGCCGAGAGCAACTACGTTCTGGGCGAGCTCCACCGGATCTTCATGTTCAGTCGCTCCGAGACCATCTATGCGGGCTCGAGCGAGATCCAGCGCAACATCATCGGCGAGCGGGTGCTCGGGCTCCCGCGTGAACCCAGGTAAGAGGAGCTAGTTGTGAACTTCGCGTTCTCGGAAGAGCAGGACCAGCTGCGTGAGGCAGTCGGCAAGTTCATGGAGTCGAAGTCGCCCTCCGCGGAGGTGCGCCGGCTCATGGAGACCACCGTTGGCTTCGACCCTGCGATCTGGAAGCAGATGGCCCAGGAGCTGGGGCTCCAGAGCCTTCACCTGCCTGAGGCGCACGGCGGCCAAGGCTTCACGTTCGTCGAGCTCGGCATCGTGCTCGAGGAGATGGGCAAGGTGCTGCTCTGCTCGCCGTACTTCGCAACGGTGTGCCTCGCAGCGAACGCCATCATGAACGCGGGTACCGATGCCCAGCAGGGCGAGCTGCTCCCCGGGATCGCGTCGGGTGACACGATCGCCGCGCTCGCCTTCACCGAGCCCAACGGCAAGTGGGACGCATCGGGCATCACGATGGAGGCGAAAGGCAAGGGCGACGCGTGGACGCTCGAAGGCACGAAGATGTTCGTGCTCGACGGCCACACCGCGAACACGATCGTGGTGGTCGCGCGTGAGGCGGGTTCTTCCGGCGACGACGGGATCGGGTTCTTCGTGGTCGACGGCGAGGCCAAGGGATTGAACCGCACGGCGCTGGCCACGATGGACCAGACGCGCAAGCAGGCCCGACTCGACTTCTCCGGCGTCGCGGCGAAGCCGCTCGGCGACGTGGGCAAGGGCTGGGCTGCGCTCTCGAAGACGCTCGACCAGGCCGCGGTGTGCATCGCGAACGAGATGGTGGGTGGCGCGCAGAAGGTGCTCGACATGGCCGTCGAGTACGCCAAAGTGCGCGTGCAGTTCGGTCGGCCGATCGGCTCGTTCCAGGCGATCAAGCACAAGTGCGCCGACATGCTCCTCGAAGTGGAGTCGGGCAAGTCAGCGGCGTACTACGCGGCGTGGGCGGCAGCCGAGGACAACGAGGAGCTGCCGGTGGTGGCGAGCCTCGCCAAGGCGTACTGCTCCGACGCGTACTTCCACGCGGCCGCCGAGAACATCCAGATCCACGGGGGCATCGGTTTCACGTGGGAGCACGACGCGCACCTCTACTTCAAGCGCGCGAAGAGCTCGGAGATCCTGCTCGGCGACGCCACGTACCACCGGGAGCTCTTGGCCCAGCGCATCGGCATCTGACCCCCGGTCAGCGAGGCCCATCCTGCGGGAGCCGTGTTGCTGGCACTCGATGACCTGCGACTGAAGTACGGGTTACGAATCACCGGGATATTGCATGTCGGCGCGCACGAGGGTCAGGAAGCCGAGATCTACGCGCGCAACGGAGTCACCGAGGTCACCTGGGTCGAGGCCAATCCCAACGTGATCCCTCGCCTTCGCGCTCATGTCGAGCCGCTGGGTCATCGGGTTGTGCTCGCGCTCGTCGCCGACCGATCAGGTGATGAGGTCGACTTCCACATCACGAACAACGAGCAATCCTCCTCGATCCTCCGCATGGAAATGCACCAGCAGGAGTACCCGGATGTCGTAGTCACCGATTCCATCCGCTGCACGACGACCACGGTCGACGACCTCTGCGCGCTTGATGGGATTGCCGGGTTCAACATGCTCGCGCTGGATGTGCAGGGCGCCGAGCTACTCGCGCTGCGTGGCGCGCAGCGCGTGCTCGAAGGCATCGACTACCTCTACATAGAGGTCAACGAGATTCACCTTTACGAGGACGGCGCACTCCTTCCCGAGCTTGATGCCTACCTCGAAGAGTTCAAGCGGGTGGAGACGAAGTTGGGGCCGCAAGGCTGGGGTGACGCGCTCTATGTGCGGTCCACGGTGTTGGCAAGATCATCGCGACGGCCGCGGTTTCGTTGGCACTTCAGGCGAGCGCGGTTGATGATCAGGCCGCGCACACGGGTTCGACGGCTGTTCAGGAGTGCTTGACCGCCAGAGTGTCGGTCGGTCCCGCCTCAGATGCCACCTTCGGCATCTGAACCCCAGTCAGAGGTAGTAGCCGATCACGTCGACGATAAACCACCGACCACGCCTGAGCTCGTGCCCGAAGTGCCTTGGACGCCAACGCCGCCGGCGGCGTGGATCCCCTCGACTCCAACGCCAAATGTTGACGTGCTCACGCCCTGGATGGTGGAGGTGTCACCGCTCCTCCTGTCGGCCCCTGGGGAGCCATTCGCTTCGCTCGATCGTGCACTGGGAGGCGCTCGGGCGCATGAGAAAGTGCTTGCTCATTTCTGGCCGTCGGGCTCGCGATCAACGCCAGCCTGGGCTGGACCCCTGCGTCGGCGGCAGACTGGCGCCATGACGGTGGCGGGCGGATTTCTCGATGCGGCTGTGCTCGTGCTCATCGCCACGGGCGCGTTGAAGCTCGTCGAGCCGGGCTACACGACCGTTGCGCTGCGAGCCATGGGCTTGCCCTCGACGGCTGGGCTGGTTCGCGCCGGCGCAGCGTTCGAGGTGCTGCTGGGTGCGCTCACGCTCACCGTTGGCTCGCCGGTGCTGGCCGCGCTCGTGGCCGCGTCGTTCGCCGCGTTTTCGCTCTTCGTGCTCGCGGCGCGCTGCCGAGGCGTCCCCATCACGTCGTGCGGCTGTCTCGGTTGGGTCGACACCCCGCCCACGCTGCGCCACGTTGCTATCACCACGATCGCTGCTGCCGGGTGCGTGTGGGCGGCCGTCGACGATCCCGAGGCATTGCTCGACGCATTCGATCGACGTCCTGGCGCGGCGTTGGGGTTCTTGGTCGTCGTTGCGCTCGTCGCCGCGGTCGCACTCCGACTCCTCATCGAGCGACCCGTCGCGCGCACCCGCCGGTAGCCTGCCGCGGTGGAGCTCATCGCCGGTTTCATCGTCGTCGCCGCGGTGATCGCCATCGCAGCAGTGGTGGTGATCCGCGAGGCCGGTCGGCTCGCACGCACGCCCCCGCCTGCCATCTTCGACATTGAAGACGCGTTCGACTGGATCGTCGAGCACCTCCCCGACGACGCGGCCGCCACGCTCTCTGCGCAGGACGTGCACCGCATCCTCGACCTCCAGATGGAGTTCTTCGAGCGCTACGGCCCGCTAGGAGGGGTGGTCGAGCCAAACGGTGCGACCAAGTCTTCGGACGGTCCGCCAAGTGGTCCGGCAGTGGTGGGCGGTGGCGACGAGATCGGCTACATCGTCGCCCGGTCGGCGGAGACGGGCGAGGCGTACATCCCTGAGCAGGTGGACGCAGTCGTGGAGGTCCAGCTCGCCTACTTGCGGGCGATCGGCGCTGTGGGCCCGCCGGCCGAGGCTTCTGAGGACGACTGAGGAAGAAAGTGCACCGCGCGGGCGACCCGCGCGTGGTACATATTTCGTCACCAGAGAAGGGAGGTGGTCCACACATGCATGATCGTTACGGGACCCTGGAGGTGCGAGGCCGCTAGGCCGCACATCACCGGCTGGACTGCTTGGCGGAGTTTCACCGCCGCACCGGCACCGATACCCGGCGGGGAGTGGTCCCTCCCGCGTTCGACGGGTCGGTGTTTCTTACAGCCTCATGGGTGGGCGGGGTGCTTCGGCACCCCGCCCATTCGCGTCCATTTCGTCTCCAACTAGATTCGGCCTATGGAGAAGCCGACGCGTTTCGAGCACGTGCGCTACCTCGGCGACAAGCGAACCCAGCGAGTCCTCGACCTCGACGCGCTCGACGATCCGGCGGTCGCCGCGCAAGTGCAGGAGCTGCTCGCATCGGAGGCGTTCGCCACCTTCGGCCCCGACACGCTCGCCGAAGCCCGCAACCGCGGCTACAAGCCCTAAGAACGGATTCTCGGCACGTTCAAGGCGTCCATGTGTTGTTCAGCGTGCCGAGAATGTCAGTCGCCCTTGCATGCCGGGACGCCCACGCCGTCGAGGATACTTGCCGCCTGGACATCACCATCTCGACCGAGCACTCGCGACTTGTCGGACATCTCGCGACACCGGTAACGCCGGCGGCTGCACCCGGCGTCGTGTTGTGTCACGGGTTCCCGACCGGGCCTCGCGGCGCGATCACGTCGGCGACCACATTTCCCGAGTTGGCAGACCGCATCACGCGCGAGACGGGATGTGTCGCGCTGGCGTTCAACTGCCGCGGCGCGGGCGCAAGCGAAGGCGACTTCTCGGTTGCGGGATGGCTCGACGACATCCGCGCCGCGGTCGGCGAGCTCGACGATCGTCCCGAGGTGAACGGCGTGTGGCTCGTCGGCGTTGCCGAGGGCGGCGCGCTCGCGATCACCGTGGCCGCAACCGACCAGCGTGTGCACGGCGTCGCGACGTTGGCCGCGCCGTTGACATTGGGCGAGTGGGCGCGTGAGACCGGTCGGCTGCTCGAGTACGCCCGGCGCATCGGAATGGTACGCACGCCGGGATTCCCCGAGTCGATCAGCGGGTGGAGTCGGGAGGTTGCCGCGATCGATGCTGGCGCGTCCGCACGCGAACTGGCCCCGCGGCCGTTGTTCGTGCTCCACGGTTCCGACGACGAGGAGGTTTCGCTCGACGACGCGCGCCTGCTCGCCGACGCTGCCGCGCCCAACTCCGAATTGCGTGTGGTGCAGGCCGCCGGCCACGAGCTGCGTCACGACCCCCGAGCGATCGCCGCCCTGCTCGGCTGGCTCGACCGGCTGTAGTTCTTAGCGGGGCTGACGGCCGGCGACTCGGCGGTAGACGTCGGCGAGCTCGTTGGCGGTCTGCTCCCATGTGAACCGGCGGACCCGCTCACGGCCGCGGCTCACGAGGTCGGCGCGCACGGCGTCGTCGGTCAACACGGTCTGCAGCGCCCCGGCGATGGCGTCCACGTCGGCAGGATCTGGGAGGAGCGCCGCGTCGCCGAGGACTTCGGGCAGCGCGCCCGCGTTCGACGCCACGACCGGGATGCCGATCTGCATCGCTTCGAGGGGCGGGTGGCCGAAGCCTTCGTAGATCGACGGGTACGCCAGCGTGGTCGCGCCGGCAACGAGGTCACGCCGATCCACGTCCTCGACGTACCCGAGGCGTCGAACTCGGTTGCCGTGGCGCGCCGCGGCCACGGCGGCGTCGAACTCCTCCACGCCCCATCCATCGGGGCCGGCAACGACGAGCACGAGGTCGGGGTCGGCTGCGGCGACAGCATCGAACGCCCGCACGAGGTTCGGGAGGTTCTTGCGCGGTTCGACCGTGCCGAGCGTGATCACGTAGCGCTCGGTGCCCGCGAGCGCGTGGCCGTGGGAAGCATCGCCCCCGGTCGACGGCACCAAGCCGCTGTACACACGCACGACACGCTCGGGCTCCACGTCGAAGTGCTCACGCACCTCGGCGGCAACGAAATCGCTCACGGTGTGGATCACTGCACCGCGGTCGATGGCAAGTTTGATATAGCGCGGGAACGTGAGCGCGTCGGGCGTGCTCATCTCTGGGTAGTACACGAACGACAGGTCGTGGACAGTCGCGATCACCGGGGCCCGTGCTGGCGGTGCCACAAAGTTCGGTGCATGCACCACATCCACTGCGCCGGTCCAGAGCTCGGCCTTCGGAATCGGGGTGTGTCGCCACAACATTCGAGTGAGGCGGGCGGGGGTGTGATGCGTGCGGGCCCGCACATTGCGCGGCACCTCGTGCACCAGGCTCCGGCGCCCCCGCAGCGTGACCGCGAACGCCGTGATGTCGAGGTCGTCGTGAGTAGCGAGCGCACGAAGGAGGTGGCTCACCATCTGGCCGACGCCGGTACGTGGGCCGAGCAATGCGGTCGCCTCGACGCCCACCCGCAGACGCGGCGTCTCCGTCATGTTGATTTCGTCATGGCGCTCAGAGCTCGAGCGGTTCGTGCTCGATCTGCTCCGCCAGTCGCGCGAGGGCCTCGTCGTCGGGGATGATCCCGGCGCGCATGCGAATGAAGAGCATCACACCCATCGTTGCCGCGGAAGCGAACGCGCCGATGATGAAGGCGATCTCGACGGCTTCGCGATCGAACCGGTTGTGCTCGGATGCAAGGAACACCGCGACGAACGCGACGATGCCGGTGAGCCAGGCCACCAGCACGCGCCAATGCCCCATGAGCGCGATCAACGCCTGTGCGAGCGTGAGCGCAAGGATGAAGATGCTGCTGCCGGCAGTCAGCAGAGCGAGATCCTCGTGGCCGAGGTCGAACTTCTTGCCGAACAGGATCTCGCCCACCTGGGGTCCGAGCGTGGCCGCGGCGAGCACGCCGATCCCCCCGACGCTCACGATGACGACCACCAGCTTGCGCAGCCCGGTGCGGAACTCGTCCTGGCGCCCTGCGCCCGCGAGACCTGCGAGCTTCGGGAGGAGGGCGGCCTGCACGGCCTGGAACAACAAGATCGGGATCCGGGCGAGGAACACGCCGGCGAGGAAGTTCGCGACCTCCGTGGCCTGGTCGCCGGCGCGCACGAGCACGGCGCCGAGGAACGGGGCGTACCCAAGCGCCTGCGCGGAGATCGACGCGAAGAAGAGGAAACCGAGATTGGTGGACAGCTCCGACCACGGCGCGTGCGGGCCGGGTGTGAGCAGCTGACGTTCTCGGGAGAGCGCGAGTGCGGCGGCGAAGGCGGGTGGCAATGCGAGGCACAGTCCGTACCACGCGGGATCGCCCACGTCGGCAATCGCGAGCGCGGCGCACGGCACGAAACGGAACACACCCTCAGCCCCGATGATGAGCCCGTACGAACCGAACCGCGCGCTCCCCGACAGCGTGCCGCGGGCGAGGTGCTGGGTGCCATAGGTGAACAGCGCGATCACGAGGCACATCGCGAGGCCGGTGCTGCCCTCGAAGAGGTCGTCGATGAGTGGCGTGCCGGCAGCCGCGGCGCCCGCCACGATGGCCAGGATGATCGTGAGCACCAGGCCGGCGATCGCCGCACGCTCCACGACCGGACGGCCCCCGAGGCCCTTCACGCGCCGATCGGCGAGCGCGCGGCCTACCTCTTGCTCGAGCGGAAGGTAGAAGCCGGGAGCCAGGACGAACACGAAGACCCAGAGCCCGTTGAGCGCGTTGTAGTTGGCTTCGGTGAGCGCTCGGAACGACAGGATCTGGAAGCCGTAGGCGCTGAGCCCGGCCACGAGCAGACCTGCGCCCACGACGAAGGTGCCTTCCGGCAAGGGCCGGCGGGCCGCCTCGATCAGGCGCTGGGTGCGTTGTGCCATGCGATCAAGCCGTTTCCCGAACCGGGCCCCTCAGGGCACGGCGAGCATAATGGCCGGACCGATGAGCACCCGGATGCTCCTGATCTTGGCCGCGTTGTGCGCCGTTGCGATCTTGGCCGCTTCGGCCGTCTCCATCCTCGTTGCGCACTGACGCATGACCAATACTTGCTGGGTCCTGTACCCCTAGGTCGCCAGCCCCCACGCTTGTGGGGCGAGGAGCCCCTTGGCTGATCATTTCGACGTCGTCGTCCTCGGTGGGGGACCTGGTGGCTACGCGACTGCGCTGTACGGCGCAGCCGCGGGGCTGCGCATCGCGCTGGTCGAAGAGCAGCGGGTCGGTGGCACATGCCTGCACCAGGGGTGCATCCCGGCGAAGGCGCTGCTCCAGACGGCCGAGGTCCTCCGCACCGTGCGCGGCGCCAAGGAGTTCGGTGTCGAGGCCGGCGAGCCGACGCTCGATCTGCGGGCGAGCCAGCTGCGCAAGCAGCAGGTCATCGACCGGTTGACGAAGGGACTCGAAACGCTCCTCAAGGGGCGCGAGGTCACGGTGATCGCAGGTACGGGTGTCGTGGTCGATGCCGGCGCGCATCGCGTGCGCACTGGCGACGGCACCGAGGTTGAAGGCGACGCACTCGTGCTCGCAACCGGCTCGTCGCCGCGGTCGCTCCCCGGTCTCGACTTTGACGGCTCGCGCATCCTGTCCTCCGACCACGTGCTCGAGTACGAGGAACCGCCGAAGCGGGTAGCGATCATCGGTGCGGGTGCCGTCGGCTGCGAGTTCGCGTCGATGCTCGCCGACATCGGAACCGAGGTGACGCTGCTCGAAGCGCTTCCTCGCATCCTGCCCGGCGTGGATGCCGAAGTGTCGGTTGCGCTGGCGCGCGCGTTTCGCCGTCGCAACATCTCGGCGCACGCCGGCGCGCGCGTCACGAGCATCGAAGGCACACGCGAACTGTCGGTTGCGTTCGAGGGTCCCGAGGGCGCGACGACCGTGTTGGTCGACAACGTCATCGTCAGCATCGGTCGGTCGCCGCGCACGGCGGGGATCGGCCTCGAAGAGTCTGGCGTCGATCTCGATCGCAACGGGTTCGTTCGGGTCGACGGCCACATGCAGACCGCTGTGCCCGGCGTCTACGCCGTCGGCGATATCGTCGACACTCCGCAGCTCGCGCACGTGGCGTTTGCCGAAGCGATCGTTGCGATCAAGTCGATCCTCGGCGAAGACGCACAGCCGATCCAATACGACAAGGTTCCGTGGGGCATCTACTGCCACCCGGAGGTTGCGTTCGCCGGTCTCACCGAAGAGCAGGCGCGCGAGCGGGGCTACGACGTCGTCACCGCGGTGCAGCGCTTCGTGGGCGACGGGCGCGCCCTGATCATTGGCGAGCCCGAGGGGATCGTGAAGATCGTGGCCGAACGCGATGGTCCGATCCTCGGTGTGCACATCGTCGGACCGTGGGCCACCGAGCTCATTGCCGAGGGGTACCTCGCGGTGAACTGGGAGGCGTCGCCCGAGGAGATCTCGACGCTCGTCCACGCACACCCCACCCTGAGTGAGGTGTTCGGCGAGGCGACCCTCGCGCTCACCGGACGGCCACTCCATTGAGTTGCGGCCGATTGAGACGGGACCGATTGAGACGGGACCCATTCAGAGGGGAGAGGACCACCCCGTGGATGTGACGATGCCGCAACTCGGTGAGACGGTCACCGAAGGCACGATCACGCGCTGGTTCAAGCAGGCCGGTGAGACGATCCAGGCCGACGAGCCGTTGTTCGAGGTGTCGACCGACAAGGTCGACTCCGAGGTGCCGGCGCCGATGAGCGGCGTCATCACCGAGATCCGCATCTCCGAGGGCGAGACCGTCGCCGTGGGAACCGTGCTCGCAGTGATCGATGTCGCGGGCGCAGGCGTGACGCCCCCGCCCGCCGCGAGCGCACCCCCGGTCGAAGCGGTCGTCCCTGAACCGATCGCGCCGGTCGCACCTGAGCCCATCCAGCCGGCCGCACCTGTCGTTCCGGTTGTGCCGCTGCCCACGCCCGCAACGCCACCGCCCGTCGAACCGATCGCGCCCGCCGCCCGCGCCGAGCCGCCCGCACCACCCCCGGTCACCGAACGGATCGAGCCCGTAGTGCCCGTGGCGCCGGTCGTGCCTGTGGCGCCGGCCGCGCCCGTGGTACCGCTCGAACCGGCCACGCCCATGTGGTCGACCGAGCTGCTCACGCCTCCGAGTGCTCTCGTGCCGGCACCGGTGACGGCTTCCGCCCCGATGATTGTGCCGGCGTCGAGCGGACCACCACTCACCTCGCCGGTCGTGCGTCGGCTGATCGCGCAGCACGGTCTCGACCCCGCGGCGATCACCGGTACCGGTGAGGGCGCGCGCATCACCCGCCGCGACGTGCTCGCCGCTGCCGCAGCACGCGGGGGAGCGCCCGCGCCGGTGGCGCCCGCACCCACGAATGCGGCCGACGCGGCGGAAGACGCGCTCGATGCCGACTTCGATGTGCCCCCGCCACCGATCGTGGCAGCCGCGCCGATCGCTCTGCCGGAGCCGCCGCCCCCGCTTGTCGCGCCGCCGCCCGAGCCCATCGTTCCGGCCGCACCGCCCATCGCTCCGCCGCCGGTGGAGCCACCCACGCCGCCCCTCCCGGCACCGCCGCCGCCGCCCCTCCCGGTACCGCCGCCGCCGCCGCCTCCGGCACCTGCTGCGCCGCCCCCGCCACCGGCACCCATCCCGATGGTCATGCCGGAGCCGCCGCCGCCACCACCGCCGCTCACCGCGCCGGCGTGGGGCACGATGCCTGCGGGTTCGCGCGGCGACGAAACCGTGCCGTTCTCGAACATTCGCCGGCGCACCGCCGAGCACATGCTGCGATCGAAAGCCACCAGCGCGCATGTCCACACGTCGGTGCAGGTCGACTTCGAGCGAGTCTCGAGGGTGCGCGAGGCGCGCAAGACCGACTGGAAGGCCAAGGAAGGCTTCTCCCTCACGTACCTTCCCTTCATCGCGCGCGCCGTTTCCGACGCCATCGGCGAGTTTCCGCACGTGAACGCCAGCGTTGTCGGTGATTCGCTTGTGGTGCATCGCGACGTGCACCTCGCAGTCGCGGTGGATCTCGAGTTCCAAGGTCTCGTGGCACCCGTCGTGCACAACGCTGATGGCAAGCGCCTGCCGTTCATCGCCCGCGAGATTCATGATCTCGCCGAACGCGCCCGAGCCAAGCAGCTGCTGCCCGACGAGGTGCTCGGCGGCACATTCACGATCACAAATCCTGGCCCGTTCGGTACCTTCCTCACGTTGCCGATCATCAATCAGCCGCAGGTTGCGATCCTCTCGACCGACGCTGTCGACAAGCGGGCCACCGTGGTTGTCACGCCCGACGGTGAAGACGTGATCGCGGTACGACACATCGGGATGCTGTCGCTCGCATGGGACCACCGCGCCTTCGATGGCGCGTACGCCGCAGCGTTCCTCCGCGGCCTCAAAGAACGCATCGAGACCCGAGACTGGAACACCGAACTCGACTAAGTCCCACCCTTGCCGATTCGCCAAGGCCTTCGGCCGGCGAATGGGCTTTCCTCAAAGGTCAAGGGCGGGCTGGTGCATCGGTACGCTGGCGGTGGGATGACACAGTTACGGGTGCGATGGCTTGGGCGGGTCCCGTACTCCGATGCTGATGCTTTGCAGCGTGGGCTTCACGAAAATTCGCGTGATGACTACCTCCTGCTCCTCGAGCATCCGCACGTGTACACGCTGGGGACGACTGCGTCGCTCGAGCATGTGCTCACGCCGCCGGCGACGGTCGGCGCCGAGCTGGTGCGTACCGACCGCGGCGGCGACGTCACGTATCACGGACCCGGCCAGCTCGTCGGCTATCCGATCATCACGCTCCCTGAGTGGCGCGACGGCATGCGTGACGTCGTTGCGTACGTCCGCCAGCTCGAAACCACGTTGATCGCCGCGCTCGCCGACTTCGGCGTGCACGCCGGCCGTCGCGACCGACTTACCGGCGTCTGGGTCGGGGACGCGAAGGTTGCGGCTCTCGGCGTCAAGGTGGCACGCGGTCGCACCCGGCACGGCTTTGCCCTCAACGTCGATCCCGACCTCGCGATGTTCGATCACATCGTGCCCTGTGGCATCCGCGACAAGGGCGTCACCTCGCTACGCCGGCTCCTCGGCGCCGACGCACCCGACATGGCCACCGTGGTCGACGTCGTCACCCGTCATTTCGCCGCCGCCTTCGGGTACACCGACGTCGAACGTCAGGACATCTCGGTTTCTCGGCACGCTGAACAACGTATGGATATGTTCAGCGTGCCGAGAACCCCGGATGAGGGTCCGGTCCGGCTGTTGGGACGGCTGGCTGATGCGGGGGTCGATGTGCCGGAGGCTGATCCGGCGTTCCGACGCCCGGAGTGGATGCGGGTGCGCGCCGACCTTGGCACCGGCTATCGGCAGACGAAGAAGCTGATGCGCTCGCTCGACTTGCACACGGTGTGCGAGGAGGCGGGCTGCCCGAACATCTACGAGTGCTGGGCCGACCGCACTGCGACCTTCATGATCCTTGGTGAGCGCTGCACGCGCGCGTGTGGCTTCTGCCTTGTCGACACCCGCAAGCCACTGCCCCTCGATACCGCCGAGCCCGCACGCGTGGCCGACGCGGTGGCCACGCTCGGTTTGGCGCACGCAGTGGTCACGAGCGTGGCCCGCGATGACCTCGACGACGGTGGTGCGGTCGGATTCGCCGCGACGATCCGTGCGATCCGGGCTCGAACACCGAGCACCACCATCGAGGTGCTCATCCCCGACTGTAAGGGTGACGCCGACGCGCTCGACGTGATCTTCGCGGCCCGACCCGACGTGTTGAACCACAACCTCGAGACCGTTGTGCGGCTCCAACGCGCCGCGCGTCCGTCGGCGGGATACGCGCGGTCGCTCGCGCTGTTGGCCCGGGCGAAGCATGCCGGTCTGGTGGCGAAGTCGGGGTTGATCCTCGGCATGGGTGAGACGGAGCCAGAAGTGCGCGGCGCGCTCGCCGACCTGCGGGCCGTCGGTGTCGACATCGTGACCATGGGCCAGTACCTGCGTCCGTCGATGCAGCACCTGCCGGTCGTTCGATGGTGGCACCCCGACGAGTTCGCCGAGCTGGGCCGGTACGCCGAGTCGCTCGGGTTTGCGCATGTGGAGGCTGGACCGCTCGTTCGCTCCAGCTATCACGCCAAGCGAGCGGCCGACGCGACCGCGCTGACGACGCCCGCTCTGAACCACAGCGCCGTCGGC
The DNA here is from genome assembly GCA_945889545.1 of Bifidobacterium breve. Lineage (GTDB taxonomy): Bacteria > Actinomycetota > Acidimicrobiia > IMCC26256 > PALSA-555 > SHVJ01. Next base: position 17,921 of record CAMDCC010000007.1, read on the forward strand.
GCCTAGACCATGGTTGCGACCGCGTACGCGGATCGCCTCGCGCGTGCGCGTGTTCGGATGGAAGAACTGGACGTCGACGCGCTGTTGCTGTCGGTCGGTCCCGACCTTCCGTACTTCACAGGCTACGAGGCGATGCCGCTCGAACGTCTGACGATGCTCGTGGCCCGTCGCGACGGCGACGCGGTGCTCATCGTCCCCCGCCTCGAAGCACCGCGAGTGACCGAGCAGGACGATGTGTTCACCATCGAGTCGTGGGAAGAGACCGACGACCCCATCGCACGCGTCGCGGCGCACACGAAGGGCGTGCGAGTCGTGGCGATCGGCGACCACACGTGGGCGCGGTTCGTGCTCGCCCTCCAGGAAGCGCTCCCCGACACTCGCTTCACGCCGGCCGCCCGGGTCACCGGTCCACTGCGCGCCATCAAGGATGCCGCCGAGATCGAGGCGCTGGAAGCGGCTGCGCGCGCAGTAGATGGGATCGCAGTGGAGATGCGAGATCGCTCATTCGCCGGTCGCACGGAACACGATGTGCACCGTGAGCTCGTGGAGCGGATGCTCGACGCGGGACACCAGCGCGCCAACTTCGCAATCGTCGCGAGTGGTCCCAACGCGGCGAGCCCGCACCACCACCCGGGAGACAGAGTCATCGGTGAAGGCGATGTCGTGCTGTGCGACTTCGGCGGCACGATGCGCGGCTACTGCTCCGACATCACTCGCATGTTCGTCGTCGGTGATCCCACGCCTGAGGTGCGCGACGCGTACGACGCGCTGGTCGTGGCGCAAGAAGCGGGAGTGCGGGCCGCCGAAGTGGGTGCTCGCTGCGAGGACGTGGATGCTGCGGCGCGTCGCGTACTGACCGATGCCGGACTCGGCGATGCGTTCGTGCATCGCACCGGGCACGGCATCGGTATGGAGGCGCACGAGGACCCCTATGTGGTCGCCGGGAACGCCACGCCGCTCGCCTCCGGCCACGCGTTCAGCATCGAGCCCGGCGTGTACCTACCCGGTCGGTTCGGGCTGCGCCTCGAGGACATCGTGGTGGCCACCGAGTCCGGTCCCCGTCGTCTGAACGACGCCCCACGCGATCTCGCCGTCGTCGGCTGAAGCCAAGAATCCGGGAGTGATGGCGCGCCTCGAAGTTGGCACCGTTCTGCTCCAGTGGGCGGTAGGTGGACTGCTCGCTGGGTGGGTGACGACCCGGCGGCGCGTGGTCGGCACGGGCTACGGCTGGCTCGTGCGGGGCGTGTACCTGGTGCTCACACTCGGCGGCGTTGGCGCGGGACTCGCGAGCGACCGCGGCGGGACGGGGGCGACCGTGCGCGATGCGGCCGGCCTCGCGATGGCGGCGCTCATTGCGCTCGCGCTTGCGGTGTCGGTGCTGCGGCGCAAGGTTCCGGTGGGCGACTCGGAACGCGGCTTCCCGCCGGTGCTCGACGCGCTCCCCCCCATCGCTGGGCTCGTCGCACTGCTCGGTGCGGCCGACGCGGCGGGCGGGCCGTATGCGTTGGGAGCCGCCCGCCTCCTCGTCGGCGCCGTGTTCCTCGGCTTGGTGACCGACGCGATGCTCCTGGGTCACTGGTACCTCGTGCAGCCGGGCCTCGCGCGCGGACCGATCATCGAGCTCGTGCGGTTCATCCTGATCATCTGGCCGCTCGAGGTTGCCGTGTGGCTGATCCCGACCGGCATGACCGATGTGATCGGTGGATCGATCGAAGATGGGTACGACGGGTTGCTCGGGTGGACGTGGGTTGTGAGTGCCTTGACCACGCTCGGATTGGTGTGGATCGCGCGGCGCGCGCTGCGTGAGCCGTACTACTCCGCCGTGATGGCGACCACCGGTCTCCTCTATCTGGCGATCCTCACCGCGTTCGGGACCGACGTGCTCGCACGCGCTCTGCTCGCGCCGTAACCATCACCGCTCACCATCACCGCTACAGTTCGCAGCCGTGCCGACCCGCGATGCGTCAATCGGCGACGCGTCTACGAACGAATCTGGTGACGGTGCCTGGCGTGCGCGACTCGAACGGTTCGATCACCGGTGTCCACGCGGCCGGATCATGCTGTTGCTGGCCGCACTCGTGCTCATCCTCAACGTCACAACCGCGCTGCGCGTCGGTGAGGTCTCGGCGATCGACGAGCAGTACTGGATCGATCACCTGCACCGAGGTGCCGACTTCGAGATCGAGCGTGCGGGCGCACCCATCCTCCAGGAGACCGTTCGCGAGAAGTGTGAACGTGGCATGGCGCCGTCGGTGCTCCAGGTCGAGCCGGTGCCGCCGTGTGAGCCGGGTCACCTGAACCCTCGGAAGTATGGCTATTGGCACGGCGTGAACATCGCGGGCAAGGAACCCTTCTATTTCTTCGTCACCGGTCCGATTGCGCGCGTCTTCCAAGCCACACCGCTCGACCTCCCTCCCAACGACAGCCTGATCACATGGGCCCGTCTGCTCGGGTCGGCGTGGGCGCTTGCCGGTCTGTACTGCATCTTGCGCATCGGCGAGCTCCTCGCGGTGCATCGGCGGCGGCTCGTCGTTGCCTGCATGTTCATCGTGGCGACGCCCGCATTGCTGCACGCGAACACCATCGTCAATCCCGACACGACCGCGCTCTTCGCCGGCGCGGCGATGCTGCTTGCGGCACTGGTGTGGGAAAGGACCGGTCAGCGTCGCCATCTGCTCTTGCTCGGGCTCGCCGCGCTCGTGGGCTCCGCGTTCAACGAGAAGAACGCCATCGGCGTGCTGCTGGTGCTCGCGTACTTCGGGATACGCGCCCTTTCGCGCCGCACCAGCTCCGCCGGCAACCGCGAAGAAGGTGATGACGATGCTGGACGGGACGCCGACGTGCGCACTTGGCGCCAGTACGCCATGGCAGGGGCGCTGCTCGTGGTCGCGCTCTACTTGGCGAACAACGGCTGGGACTGGCTCTACGGCCAGCTCCAAGCGCATGTGTTCACCGCTCCGCCTGCACCGGACCTGTCCAACAACCCGATCGCGCTCTTGTACGGCAATCGCGACGCCGGCTTCTGGGACTATTTCGGGCTCGACACGATCTTTCGAATGTTCCCGCCGTTCCAAGACATCGCCCCACCCGCTGAGCGCACCCATGAGCTCTACCTCACGCTTGCCAAAGGCGCCGAGTACATCGCCATCGGCGCGCTCCTAGCGGTTGTCTTGCGAGACAAGCTCACCAGCAAGCTCTCGATGCTGGGTTGCGCAACGGTGGCAACGCTGCTCATTGCACCCACGCTCACCGTGCTTCGCAACCAATGGGTTGGAGGCACGTTCGATGAGCCGGTTTGGCGCTACGGATTGGGTGCCCTGCCCGCGCTCGCAATCATCATCGCGTCGTCCGTGCGCACGCGCTTCGCGCAAGTCGCGTTCACGGTGTTCACGGCGTTGCTTTACGTCTCCGCGCTCTACGTGCTGTTCTAGGTCCCCGCCCGGATCGCTTCGCAGACCCGGCGAAGTCCTTCTTCGAACTTGACGGTCGGCACATAGCCGAGGTCGGTGCCCGCGGCAGCGAGATCAGCCTGGCTGTCGCGCGCGTCGCCGGGCCGTGGATCCTCGTGGACTGGCGACGCCTCGACTCCGAGCATGCTCGCCATCACGGTGAGCAGATCGAGCACGGAGTGGGGCTCACCACCACCCACGTTGTAGACGTGGCCCGAGCACCGAACGGCTGGGGCGTCGGCCGCGAGCACGTTGGCGTGGACCGCGTCGGTGACGAACGTGAAGTCGCGACGCTGGAGACCGTCGCCATAGATGACGGGGGACTCACCGGAGAGCAGCGCGTGCGCGAAGAGCGGGACGACTGCCGCGTACGCGGAATCAGCACGCTGCCGAGGCCCGTACACGTTGAAGTAGCGAAGGCACACCGTGTCGAGACCGAGCAGCTCGGCGTAGACGCGGCAGTAGAGCTCGAGCGTCACTTTCGTGACCGCATACGGCGAACGAGGTGTGGTGGGGTATTCCTCTTTGCTCGGGAGCGGCGCGACCCCGCCGTACACGCTGCTCGATGACGCGGCGACCACGCGTCGCACTCCAGCCGCTCGTGCCGCGTCGAGCACGGTGAGGGAGCCATGCACATTGGCGGCGTCGGTGAACAGCGGGGTCTCGATCGACCGTTTCACGGATCCGAGAGCGGCTTGGTGAAATACGACCTCAGCGCCCTCTACAGCCGATCGCACGAGCTCGGCGTCAGTGATGCTGCCCTGCACGAACTCGGCCGCCCGGTGCACGTTCGCGGCGAGGCCGTTCGACAGGTCGTCGATCACGACGACGTCGTCGCCCCGCTCGATGAGCGCGTCGACCAGATGGGCTCCGATGAACCCGGCTCCTCCGGTGACCACCGTTCTCATGAGCCAGTCCTCATGATCGGGCCTGCGCGTTCGCGAGGTCTTCGTAGAGAGCCGCCGTATCGTCGATGAGTCGAGCGCGCGAGAAATGCGTCCGCGCGTGAGTTGCGGCTTCCCGCCCCAAGCGGTCTCGCAAGCTTGGATCTTCGAGCACGCGGAGCACTCCACCTGCGAGCGCGCCTGCGTCAACATCGACCACGAACCCAGTCTTACCATCGAGCACGACCTCGTGAGCCGATCCGACGCGTGTCGTGACGGCTGGGCATCCGACCGACGCCGCTTCGATGAGCGACACCGGCATCCCTTCGTTGTCGGACGTGAGAACGACCGCGTCGGCTGCGGCATAGAGGGTCTCCACATCACGCCGCCACCCGAGAAACCGAGCGTGGTCGCCGAGTCCGTGGACGCGCTCGCGGAGGTCATGGAGCAGCGCTCCTTCACCCGCTATCACAAAGATGGTCGCCGGTAGCGCGGCCGCCACTCGATCGGCCATGTCGGCAAAGCGGTCGGGTCGCTTCACGTTGGTCAGTCGCGCCACGTACGCGACGACGGGTGCGTCGGCTGGCAACCCGAGCTGGGCTCGGGCCTCCTCGCGCGATGGCGCCGGAGGCAGCTCGATCCCCGGCGGTACGACTGTGTACTGGTCAGGGCGACCGATCCTTGCGGCAAGCAGCTCGTCGCGCACGTTCGCACCCACGGCGACGAGGCGCGTCGTGCGGCGTGCGAACGCCCGCTCGACGCTCACCACAGCACGGGTCTTGAGCGGCGAGAAGTATCCGTGGAGCAGGTGGCCATGAAAGGTGTGTACCCGGATCGGCGCGTGAGTGAGCATCGCGGCAGTGCGGCCCAGCACGCCCGCCTTTGCGGTGTGGGTGTGCACGATGTGCGGGCGGTGTTCCTTGATCGCGCGACGAATGGCGTTGAGTGCAAGGACGTCGCCGATCGGGTTGGGCGACGATCCGAGGCCTCGTACTCGCTCAGCCGTGAGGTGGGGTGCACGCAGTTCGAGGTAGTCGGCCTCATCGTCTCCCACGGTGCCGACGAGCAGGCGTTGCTCGAAGCGTGATGGGTCGAGGCCCTCGGTGAGTGCGGTGACCTGGAGCGCGGGACCCCCGACGTTCATGCGCGCGATCACACGCAGCACACGGATCGCACTCATGGAGGCGAGCCTAATGAGGACCTCCGCTACGATTGATCAGGTGCGCGTGCTGGTGACCGGTGGAGCCGGCTACATCGGATCGCATCTCGTCGACTCCCTGTGCGATGCCGGGCACGAGGTGCGCGTCCTCGACAACCTCTCAACCGGGAAGGCCACGAACCTGGCCCATCGGCTCGACGAGGTGCACTTCGTCAACGGCTCGATCCTTGATGCGGATCTGGTCGAGCGGGAGGTCGAGTGGGCGCAACTCGTCTTCCACCTGGCCGCGGCGGTGGGCGTCCGTCACATCGTCGATGACCCGCTGGCGTCGCTGCTCACCAACACTCGGGGCACCGAGAACGTGCTCGGCGCGTGCTTTCGCTACTGGCGCAAGGTCTTGGTCGCCTCCACGTCGGAGGTGTACGGCAAGACAGCCAAAGTTCCGATGCGTGAAGACGACGATCGCGTCCTTGGGCCCACCACCGTTCATCGCTGGTCGTACTCCACGGCCAAGGCCATCGACGAGCACCTGGCGTTCGCGTACGCCGCAAATCGCCTTCCTGTGGTGATCGTTCGTTACTTCAACTCCTTCGGGCCACGACTCGACGAACGTGGTTACGGATCGGTGGTGGCGAACTTCCTCCGTCAGGCGTTGGCTGGCGAGCCGCTGAGCGTGCACGGCGACGGTCGCCAGAGTCGCTGCTTCACCTACATCGACGACACCGTGCGCGGCACGATGCTTGCCGGGTTCACACCGGAGGCCGAAGGTCAGATCTTCAACTTGGGATCGACGCGCGAGACGACGATCAACGAACTGGCCGAGATGATCAAGGCCGCGGTGGGATCGGACTCGCCGGTCAGTCCCACCGCATACGAGAACTACTACGGACCGGGCTTCGAGGATACGCGTCGGCGCGTGCCCGATATCTCGCGAGCGCGCGAGCTGCTCGACTGGGAACCGCGTGTCTCGCTCGAAGAAGGGCTCGCCCGCACGATCGAATGGTGGGAGAAGACCCATGCCTGAAAGCGGCGCCGACTTCCCGGCGCGGGTCGCAGCGCGCGAGATCGTCGTAGGAGTCGTCGGACTCGGTTACGTGGGCTTGCCGCTGTCGATCTCCTTCGCGGAGTCCGGTTTCCGCAGCGTTGGCTTCGACGTCGATGCCGAGCGCGCGGCTGCCCTGAACAAGGGGATCAGTCACATCGAGGACATCTCGTCGGATCGTGTCGCAGCCATGGTCGCTGCTGGGCGGTTCGAAGCGACCTCGGTGCCCGATGCTCTCGACTCGGCCGACGTCATCTTCATCTGCGTCCCAACGCCGTACGACGACACACCCGACCTGTCGTTCGTGCAATCGGCCACGAGCACGGTCGCGGGCATCCTCAAGCGTGGGATGTTGGTCATCCTCCAGTCGACCACCTACCCGGGGACCACGACTGAGATCGTGCAGCCGGTGCTCGAACAAGGCGGTCTGCGAGCTGGCATCGATTTCCATCTCGCGTTCTCGCCCGAGCGAGTCGATCCGGGCAACACCGAGTGGACGGTCCACAACACGCCAAAGGTGGTGGGTGGACTCACGCCCGAATGCACGACGCGCGCTGGAGCATTGCTGGAAGCGGTGATGGACAGTCCGGGATTGGTGCACTCGGTGGGGAGTCCAGCCGCAGCCGAGATGGCGAAGCTGCTCGAGAACACGTACCGCGCAGTGAACATCGCTCTCGTCAACGAGCTTGCGATGCTCGCTCGTGAGATGGGTATCGACACGTGGGAAGTGATCGACGCAGCGAAGACGAAACCTTTCGGGTTTCAGGCGTTCTATCCGGGCATCGGTCCCGGCGGTCATTGCATCCCCGTCGATCCTCACTATCTGGCGTGGAAAGCGCGCGAGTTCGACTTCTCCACCAAGTTCATCGAGATCTCGTCCGAAGTGAATGCCGGCATGGCTCAGTATGTGGTTGACCGGGTTGAAGCAATGCTCGCCAAGTTGGCGCGAACCCTCGACGGATCGCGTGTGCTCTGCCTCGGTGCTGCGTTCAAGCCCAATGTGAGCGACATGCGCAACTCGCGCGCGATCCGCGTGATGGAGCTGTTGGAGGACGCGGGCGCGCACGTGGAGTACACAGATCGTCTCGTATCGACGCTTAGCCTGCACGGTAAGCAGCGCAAGTCGTACCCGATCGGCGATGCGGTCGCCGGTCGCTTCGACCTCGCCGTCGTGCTCGTGGGAGACGCGAGCTGGCCGCTCGACGAGCTCGACATCGCGGGCGTGCCCGTGTTCGACGCGGTGAATGCGGGTGGCGGAGGGGGCACGAACCGTGAGCGGCTCTGAAGCGACCCCCCGCGTCGCGGTGCTCGGCTGCGGCTACTGGGGTAAGAACCTCGTTCGGGTGTTCGACCAGCTCGGCGCGCTTGCGGCCGTCCACGATCCCGAGCCGGCGACCGCCGCGGCGATGACGGATGCGCATGGTGTTCCGGCGCGCGCGGTCGAGGAGCTTTTCGCTGATAGCGACATCCACGCGGTGGCAATTTCGGCTCCAGCTGCCCAACACGCGGCCGTCGCGACGTCCGCGCTCGCGGCGGGCAAGCACGTGTACGTCGAGAAGCCCCTTGCTCTCGACGTCGCCGACGCTGAGCGCGTGTGTGCGGCGGCCGACGAGGCGAAGCGCACGCTCATGGTCGGACACCTGCTCCAGTACCACCCCGCATTCCTCAAATTGTCTGAGCTCGTGCGCGAAGGCGCGCTCGGACATCTTGAGTACCTCTACTCGAACCGCTTGAACCTCGGTCGGTTCCGCCGCGAGGAGAACATCCTCTGGAGCTTCGCCCCGCACGACATCTCGATGATCCTGTCGCTCGTCGGGCGCGAGCCCGACCGCGTGCAGGCGATCGGATCGTGGCCGCTCCACCGCGACGTGGCCGACGTGACTACGACGCACCTCGTGTTTCCCGGAGGTGAGCAGGCCCATGTGTTCGTGAGCTGGTTGCACCCGTTCAAGGAGCAGAAGCTGGTCGTCGTCGGTGACCGAGGCATGGCGGTCTTCGACGACCGCGAGCCATGGGAGTCGAAGCTCTCGCTGTACGCGCACCGGGTGGATTGGCGCGACGGGCTGCCCGAGCCCGTGAAGGCCGACGCGCAGGCCATTCCCCTCAAAGCGGAGGAGCCGCTCGAAGCCGAATGTCGCCACTTCTTGGAATGCGTGGCGACAGGCGCGACCCCGCGCACCGATGGTAGGGAGGGTTTGCGTGTGCTCAGAGTGCTGCATGCCGCCGAGCGTTCGCTCGGCGGTTCGTACGCGACCGCAGCCGGGCATGCGTCCGCACACGATGACGTGATGATCCATGAGAGCGCGTACGTCGATGAGCCGTGCGACATTGGCCCAGGAACCAACGTCTGGCACTTCAGCCACGTGCTCGCGGGAAGTCGGATCGGGCGCGACTGCAACATCGGCCAGAACGTTGTCATCGGCCCCAACGTGACCATCGGCGACCGCTGCCGGATCCAGAACAACGTCAGTGTGTACGAAGGCGTGACGCTCGAGGACGGCGTGTTCTGCGGTCCGTCGTGCGTGTTCACCAACGTGGTCAATCCGCGCGCCGAGGTGGAGCGCAAGTCGGAGTTCCTCCCCACACGAGTGGGCCTCGGCGCGACCATCGGTGCGAACGCGACGATCGTCTGCGGTCATGACATCGGCGAATATGCGTTCATCGCCGCAGGCGCTGTTGTGACCGATGATGTACCGGCGTTCGCGCTGATGGCAGGCGTTCCGGCGCGCCGCATCGGCTGGATGAGTCACGACGGCGAGCGCCTCGGCGATGATCTCGTGTGCCCGCGATCGGGTCGACGCTACCGAGAGGTCGGCGGCGACCGCCTCGAGGAGATCACGGGGTGAGCGGAGTTCCCACCACCACTGAGCCGATCGCGTTCATCGACCTCGCCGCGCAGCAGGCCCGGCTCGGTGACCGCGTCGAGGCGGCCATCCATCGCGTGCTCGAGCACGGACGCTTCATCCTGGGGCCCGAGGTCGCCGACCTCGAAGCACAGCTCGCCGCCTATGCCGGTGTGCGACATGTGGTCACCTGCGCGAGTGGTACTGATGCACTCCTCATGGCGCTGCTCGCCCGCGGGATCGGGTCGGGCGACGCAGTGATCGTGCCGACCTTCACGTTCGCCGCGACCGCCGAGGTTGTGGCGCTCGTTGGCGCGACCCCAGTGTTCGCCGACGTACTGGCCGACACCTGCAACATCGACCCCGCGAAGCTGCCTGCGGCATTGCACGCGGCGCGCGGCGCTGGCGTAACGCCCCGAGCCGTGATCGCCGTCGACCTGTACGGCCAACCGGCCGAGTACGACGAGATCGAGGCATTCTGTGCCGAGTACGACCTGTGGCTCGTTGCCGACGCCGCGCAGAGCTTCGGCGCTACCTGGCGCGGTCGCAAGGCGGGCGCGATCGGCGATGTTGCGTGCACGAGCTTCTTCCCGGCGAAGCCGCTTGGCTGTTACGGCGACGGGGGCGCCATCTTCACCGACGATGAGGAGCTGGCCGGGGTCCTGCGGTCCCTTCGGGTCCACGGTCAGGGAGCGAACAAGTACGACAACGTGAGGGTCGGCCTCAACGGCCGCCTCGACACGATCCAGGCCGCAGTCCTGCTCGAGAAGCTGGCGATCTTCGGCGAGGAAGTGGCCGCGCGCGACCGCGTGGCGCAGCGCTACATCAACGCGCTCACCGGCATCGTCGACGTCCCCTCTGTGCGCACGGAAGCGACGACCGTCTGGGCGCAGTTCACGGTCACCGTCGACGATCGCGATGAGGTCGCCGCTGCGCTTGACGACGCGGGTGTGCCGACCGCCGTCTACTACCCAGTGCCGCTGCACCAGCAGCCGGCATACGTGTCGTATCCCACGGCGTCCGACGGCCTCGCCGTGAGTGAGCGACTTGCGACGCGAGTCCTGAGCCTGCCGATGCACCCCTACCTCGACACGGACACGCAGGACCGAATCGTCGATGCCGTGCGCGGGGCGGTCGGTCATGGTGGTTGAGGAGTCACTCGACCAGCAGAACGCCGACTTCTGGGACGAGCTGTGTGGTACGACGTTGGCGCGCAGCATCGGAGCCACCAGTCGAACCGCGGACGACCTCCGGAAGTTCGACGCCGCGTATCTCGACTTCTACCCCTATCTCGCGGCCTATCTCCCCG
>CAMDCC010000008.1 GCA_945889545.1 Bifidobacterium breve
CAGGCCGTGCGCGGTCGAGTGGCGGGGAATCCGCGGGGTCCGGTCGTCGATGCGACGGGTGATGCCGGGTGGTTCGGTCCGGCGTCGGTGGCGTGGCGGATGCACGCCGACCTCTCGTCGCTCATCGGCGGGTTGCGCGCGCTTCTCTACCAGACGCTGCATCCGCTGGCGATGGCTGGTGTGGCTGAACATTCCGACTACCGCCACGATCCGTGGGGTCGACTGCACCGCACGAGCCAATTCATCGCGGCCACTACGTACGGAACGAGCGAAGAGGCGGAAGCGGCTGTCGCGCTCGTCAAGAAGGTGCATGAGCGCGTGCGCGGGATCGCGCCCGACGGCCGTCCCTACTCCGCAAACGAGCCGATCCTGCTCGCGTGGGTGCACGCGACCGAGATCGACAGCTTCATCGCCGCGTACCGACGGTACGGCTCATCGCCGCTCACCGATGAAGATGCCGATCGGTATGTGAACGAGATGGCTGTTGTCGCCCGCGCGTTCGGTGCCGACCCCGTGCCGACGACCGTGACTGAGCTACGCGCGCTCCTTGCGTCGTACGAGCTTCACGCAACGAGTGATGCTCGCGCCGCCGCACGTTGGCTGATGGTGCCGCCGATGCCGTGGCGTGTCCGACCCGTGTACACGCTCGTCGCCGCGGCCGCGGTCGAGCTGCTTCCACTCACCGCACAGCTCGAACTTGGACTGGTGATCCCGCCGTTCGCCGGTCCGGTCGGCGTGCGTCCGGCAACGCGGGCGTTCGTGAGCACCGCGCGTTGGGCGATTGGCGAATCACCCGCCCTCGCAACCGCCCGAGAGCGCGCGACCGCCTAACGATTGCGGTGCCGAGGCGGAGCCGAGGCGCTCGCCAGCGAGCGACCGTCCGCGGCGTAGGTATCCTGCGCCGCAGGGAGCGAGCGAATGATGTCGATGGTGCGTTGGGCGTCCCAGCTCGAGTGCAGGATGCCCACCACAGGCACCAGCGACTTCGACCAGCGGGAGAGCACACGCGCCGCGATCTTCTTGACGAGATTCTTGGTGATGGCACTGCCGGTGCCCAGCTCGGTGTCGGATCCACCCGTCATGGCCACCATCACATCGCGTGCAACCTTGCTGGCAACGGGTTCAAACCCCGCGGCCTTCAGGTCGTGCACGCGCAGCGATGCCGCGACCGATATCTCGGTTGCAAGTGCGAGCAGGAGCGTGCCCAGCATGATCGGCATCGCGGGTGGCAACGCGGCGCCACCCGACAGGAACACACCGATGGCCTCGACCTCTTGGCCGGCGGCGGCCATGCCGCCGGTTGCCGCCACCAGAGCCTTTGCCGACGCGACGGTACGCACCGGGAGCGGACGGGCCACGATCCTCGGCATGATCACTCCGAGCAGACGCTCGGTCTCGGTTTCGAAGGTCGCAACCGCATCGCTCGGTGTTCGGACCTTGCGCAGCTCGCGCATCGAGCGCGCCAAGTAGGGCACGGTGCCCGGCGGAAGCGAGCGCGGCAAGGAACGAACGGTGTCGCCCGCGGCGCGGGCCCAGTCCGCGACCCCGCTCACGGGCTACGCCGGTGAGCGTTCGTTCAGCGCCAGCGCGTTGTCGCGCAGGATCATGCGCTGCGCGCTCTTGTCGAGCTCTTTGAGCTCGGTTGCGTAGTCGAGCGGCTTCGGCATGCCCTCGATGTGGGGCCAGTCGGAACCGAAGATCACTCGGTCGGCGCCCATGAGGTCGACCACCTCATAGACGTCGTCTTCCCAGAACGGATTGATCCACACGTGCTCACGGAACGACTCGGCCGGGTGTTCACCGAAGAAGCCGGGCATCTTGCGCGTCTGCGAGTTGAGCTTGCGGAACAAGTCGGGGAGGAATTCGGAGCCGTTCTCGACCGACGCCACCCGCAGATTCGGGAACCGTTCGTACAGCTTGTCGAACGAGAGCGACAGGAGGAAGTCGTACGCCGCACGCTCGATGGCAAGCACCTTGATTGACGGCCGACCCGCGCCCTCGAAGGTGGCGGCAAAGCCATCTTTCGCGTAGCCCTGGCTCGAATAACCGCTGTCGCCTGCGTGCACGACCACGGTGATACCCGCCTCGTTGGCGCGGGCCCAGAACGGATCGAACGCCGGATCGCCCGGCGAAAGCTGACCGAATGCAGTGGTCGGCGCGGCGGGGCGCATGATGACGACGCGCGCGTCGCGCTCGATCGCCCACTCGAGCTCGCGCACCGCCCAGTCGACGTCGCACAGCGAGATGTACGGAGCCGCGTGGATGCGGTCGCGGTAGTTGCAGCCCCAGTCCTCATCGAGCCACCGGTTGAACGCGGTGAAGGTGATCGTGACCGCCTCGGGGTCGTGCTTGAGGAGCTCCTCGTAGAGGATGCCGAGCGTGGGGAACAGCCAGATCTTCTCGATGCCCTGCTCGTCCATCGTGGTGAGGCGCGCGTCGCGGTCGCGGTACTCGGGCCGGATCGGCTCACGGTCGCGGAGGAACTCGAGCGGGCTCTTGAGGTCGGGGTTGCCGCGGAAGTAGTCGTGCATCGCGCCGGCCTTGGCGATCGGGTCGAAGGTGGGGTTGACGACCGCCCGGCTCACCTGCCCGCCGACGACGTGGTACCGACGCCCGTTGATCTCGGCCCATTGCACGCACCGCCACCCCAACTTGGGGTCGAGATGACGAGTGAAGGCGTCGAGCGCCTCGTAGTAGTGGTTGTCCGCGTCAAACGCCGGATACGCGAGCTCTTCCATGCCTCCAGCGTACGACGCCGGAGCGAGGGGCCGCTCTAGGCGGCGTCGACGTGGGCGACGCGCCAGGCGGCGGTAGCGGTGTCGAGCTCGACAAGTCGTTCCATCTCGTTGAGGGCGCTCTGCAGGGCGGTGTCGATTCGGCTGCGGGGGATGAGCTCGGCGTAGGTCGCGACAAGCGTGCGGTAGTGGTCGAGCTGCTCGGCCGGCGGGGCCGGGAACCGAGCGAAGGCGATGCTGCCGTGGCGACGCAACTCGGTGTGGAATGCCCGGAGGTCGCGCAACGCGTCGGCGGCGCGCACGCGCACCACGCCGGGGTCGTCTTCTTGCTGGAGCGACGCGAGTGAGCGGATTCGGCGCTCGCGCCAGGTGTTGGCGTCGAGTCGTCGCGTGCCGCGGCCAACATCGGTGCGCGCGTCAGCCGCAGTGGTCACCAGCTTCGCGACCTTCTTGCCGAAGCGCTCGCGGAACTCGTCGATCGGCACTTCGGCATCGCCGACCGCGTCGAGCAACACCGCGGCGATGGCTTCGCGTTCGTTGGCACCGTCCTCGAGGAGCAGCGAGGCGATGCCGAGCACCTGGCCCAACGAAGGCGCGGCACGCGCGGGGTCGGGCGCGCGTTCGGCATGGCGCGTCGCGGCCCAATCCGTCGCCTTGAAGAACTTCTTCGACAGGTGGATCTCTGGGTCGGCCACGAGGTCCAACGTATCGACGCCGATCCCCCTGGCGGTGGATAGAGGGCGGGATGGACGGCGGGATGGCTCAGCCGGGTGGGGACGGGATCACGTTGGCGCTCCCCGAGGGGAAGAGGCCCGACGGGAAGAGGGCGGCCTTCGCGGCGGCGAGATCGGTCGGCGTCCACTCATCCGACAGGTCGACGCGGCTGGTCACCGCCAGGGGGCCCATCACACTGATTCGGCTGCCCACCACGAGGAGCGCCTGGCCGGTCACGTCGGCGGCGTCGTCGCTGCACAGCCAGGCCACCGCTTTGGCGGTGTGCGCCGGGTCGTATCGGTCGGGGCCCGACTCGGGCGCGGCAAACATCCCCGTCGCCTCGGTCATCCGGGTGCGGGCGCGCATCGCGATGGCGTTCACCGTGACCCCGTACTTGCCAAGCTCGCTGGCGAGCTCGAGCGTGATGCCGAGGATCCCAGCCTTGGTCGCGGAGTAGTTGGCGTGGCCGCGCGCGGGGAACAGTCCGCCTTCACTTGTGGTGTTCACGATGCGACGCCCCGGTGCCGCCCCTTGCTCGCGCCAGTACGCGCCGGCAAAACGACTCGGAGCGAAGTGCCCCTTCAAGTTGACCCGGATCACGTCGTCCCACTCGTCCTCGGTCATGTTGAAGCTCATGCGGTCGCGGGTGATGCCCGCGTTGTTCACCAGGATGTGGAGGTCGCCGAACTCGGCGACTGCCTGTGCAACCAGCGCTTCAGCTACCGACCAGTCGGCGACATCACCCGAGTGTGCCAGCGCCGCGCCGCCCGCGGCGCGGATCTCGTCCGCCACCTCGTCGGCAGCCTCGGGCGACCGGTTGTTCACCACCACCCGAGCACCCGCGGCGGCGAGCGCGAGCGCGTGGGCTCGACCGAGCCCTCGGCCCGCGCCCGTGACCACGGCCACGCGGTCGGTAAGTTCGAGTTCGGTGCTCATGGCCCCTGGTCATAGCATCGCCTTGATGTCAGCACCCGCAATCGTCGCTGAGAACTTGGTCAAGCGCTACGGCGTGCTCGAGGCACTCAAGGGTGTGTCGTTCTCGGTGCCCGAAGGGCAGGTGCTCGGACTCCTCGGCCCGAACGGCGCAGGGAAGACCACGGCAGTGCGCATCCTCACCACGCTGCTGCGAGCCGACTCTGGTCGGGCGTTGGTGCTCGGTCGCGACGTCCGCGCTGAAGCGGCGACGGTGCGCGCATCGATCGGGCTCGCCGGGCAGAACGCGGCCGTCGACGAGAACCTCACTGCGCACGAGAACCTCCGGCTGGTCGGCCGCCTCACCCACATGGCGACGGACGACATCGCCAGTCGGAGCGATGAGCTCATCGAGCAGTTCTCGCTCGGACACGCGGGCAATCGATTGGTACGCACATTCTCCGGCGGCATGCGTCGTCGGCTCGACCTTGCGCTCGCGTTGGTGCACCGACCGCCGGTGCTCTTTCTTGACGAGCCCACGACCGGCCTCGATCCGTTGGGCCGAACCGATCTCTGGACGGTGATCCAGGGCTTGGTGGGCAAGGGCACCACCGTGCTCCTCACCACGCAGTACCTGGAGGAGGCCGACCAGCTCGCGCACAACATCGTGGTGATCGACCACGGCTCGGTGATCGCCGAGGGAACGTCGGCCGAGCTCAAGGGTCGTTTTGGAGCCACGGTGATCGAAGTGGCGTTCCGCGACGATGACGCGGCAACTACCGCCTCGGAACTGCTAGCGCACGTAGGTGCAGTGGCGCGCGACGGTTCGCTGATCAAGGTGAACGTGAATGACGGCGCGCTGGCGATGCTTGAGACCGTTCGAGTGATCGACGGGGCTCACCTGGAGCCGACGAGCATGGCGTTGCGCGAACCCACGCTCGACGATGTGTTCCTCGCGTTGACCGGACATGCCGCCGAAGAGCTGCCCGTCGAGGAAGACGCAGCGGACACAGGCAAATCTCGGCGCGGAAGGCACAAGAGCTCATGATTGCCATCGCGGCCACGTCGCCCGCATCCCTCGTGATCGACTCCAAACCCCGTCCCGTCACGGACACGCTCACGATGGCGTGGCGCAACCTCGTCAACACACGCCGTAATCCGCAGCTCTTGGTGCTCGCCACCATCCAGCCGGTGATCTTTGTGCTGATGTTCCGCTACGTGTTCGGCGGCGCGATCGGCGGCGTGACCGGCGTGCCGTACGTCGACTTCCTCATGCCCGGGATCTTCATCCAGACCGTCGTGTTCGGCTCGCTCACGACCGGCATCGGCTTGGCTGACGACTTGAACAAGGGGCTGATCGAACGATTCCGCTCGCTCCCGATGGCGCGCTCGGCGGTGCTCATCGGTCGTACGCTGGCCGATCTTGTGCGCAACGTCTTTGTGGTCTTGCTCATGTGCGTCGTGGGGTACGTGGTGGACTGGCGCCCACACGGCGATCCGCTCGAGGTCGTCGGCGGTATCGCCTTGGTGCTTCTGTTCTCGTACTCCTTGTCGTGGGTGTTCGCGATCATCGGCCTGTCGGTACGAGACGCCGAGACGACACAGGCCGCGTCGTTCCCGCTCTTGGCGCTGCTGGTGTTCCCATCCACTGCGTTTGTACCGCTGCACACCATGCCCGGCTGGCTGCAGGTCTACGCCGAGCACCAGCCGGTATCGGTGGTCGTGGAGGCGGTGCGCGATCTCACCATCGGCGGGCCGACGAGCGCGCACGTGCTCGCGGCGATTGCGTGGTGCGTCGGCATCGTTGCCGTTTGCGCCCCGCTCGCTGTTGCGCGGTACCGAAGCGCGGTCTAGGGAGCGGTCAGCCCGTCAAACTCGGCGAGCTCTTCGGCGCTGAGCTCCCACGCCGTGGTTGCCGCCACATTGGTGCGCACTTGTTCGGGTTTGGTCGCACCGGCGATGACGCTGGCTACCGTGGGCTTCATCGCCAACCACGAGAGCGCGAGCTCGTGGATCGTGTGACCGTGTGATGCGGCGAACGTCTCGAGCTTCTCGACAACGTCGAAGCGTTCGTCCGGCGGTACACCCCATTGCGCCAACCGGGTGCCCTCAGGCGCCGCCTCACCGCGCTTGTACTTGCCTGTGAGCAGTCCGCTGGCGAGTGGAAAGTACGGCACAAAGGCGATGCCGAGCCGGGCGCACGCGGGGAGCACCTCCTTCTCGGGTTCGCGCTGGAGCAGGCTGTAGTCGTTCTGCACCGTCGCGAACGGGCGCACGCCGCGCTCCTTGGCTGTGGCATCGGCCTCGTCGAGCTGCGTGGCGGAGAAGTTGGAGCACCCGATCTCGCGCACTTTGCCGGCCTGCACGAGCGCGTCGAGCGCCTCGAGCGTGTCGCCGATGGGTGTCTTGGCGTCGGGTGCGTGCAGCCAGTAGAGGTCGATGCGATCGGTGCCGAGACGCCGCAAGCTGTCGTTGCAGGCCTGGGCAACCCAAACGGGACTGCCACCCGTGAGCCCGCTGTTCTCCGGCGGCTTGAGCATCCCGAACTTGGTCGCGACCACCACATCGTCGCGGCGCGAGCCGAGGGCACGCCCGAGGAACTCCTCCGACTTCACGCCCCCGTAGAGGTCGGCGGTGTCGAAGAAGTTGATGCCCGCGTCGATCGCGGCGTCGACGACGGCCTGGCTTGCATCTTCGTCGATGCGCATGCCGAAGTTGTTGCAGCCGAGACCTGCGGCCGAGACCTCCAGGCTGCCGATCCGGCGCATCTTCTCGATCACGGTTCACTCCCTCGTTCGACCGTTGCCGCATGAGCCTGCCATCCAACACGCATCGATCGCGGGGCCACCTCCCGTGAAGCGTGTAACGGCACCTGCGCTCGTATCATTCGTTCGTGCAGCCTTACCGGCGACTCGCCGCGATGGCTGAGAAGTCACCCCTTCGGGCGCTGTTGACCACGATCGTGGTGGGGGGCGTCGTCGTGGGCATGTTCATCGCAGCCCTCGTGATGGGCACCAACATCCTCTTTCGGGCGCAGGACTTCGACAGCAGCATCACACTCCGCGAGCTCAAGCAGCGATCAACCGTCTACGACTCGAATGGCAACGTCATTGCCGTGCTCGGGTCACTGAACCGCGAGGAGGTGCGGCTGAACGAAGTACCTGAGATCCTGCAGCAGGCCGTCGTCGCGGTGGAGGACCAGACCTTCTGGAACAACTCCGGTGTCGACTTCAACGCCGTTGCGCGCGCGTTCGCGAGAAACGTGACGTCGGGTGAGATCGAAGAGGGAGGGTCGACGATCACCCAACAGCTCGTGAAGAACCGCATCCTCACGTCGGAGCGCGATCTCAACCGCAAGGTGCGCGAGGTGCTGCTCGCGATGCGACTCACGGACCAGATCTCGAAGCGAAAGATTCTTGAGCAGTACCTCAACACGGTGTATTTCGGGCAAGGGTCGTATGGCGTGAAGGCCGCGGTGGAGCGGTTCTTCCTCCAAGAAGGTGCCTTCGGCCCGTACCCACCTCGGCTCGAAGACGTGACGATCGGGCAGGCCGCGTTGCTCGCCGGTCTCATCGCCAACCCCGAGGGCGACAACCCGTTTACGAACCCCGATCGAGCGCGCGCACGTCGAACGCACGCGTTGGACCAAATGGTCGACCAGGAATACATCACGCGCGCCGAAGCCGACGCGGCCGAACAGGAGCCGCTGCCGTCGATCAAGCCCGACGTCGAGCTGCGACCGCGCAACGCGTGGGCCGAAGAGGTCCAGGACCGGCTGATCAACGACCCGCTGTACGCGGTGCTCGGCAAGACGGAGGCCGCGCGTCGCGCTCGCGTACTGACCGGTGGGTTGAAGATCACTGCGACGCTCGACCCGACGAAGCAGAAGCTTGCGGACGACGCGATGAACGAGATTCTCCCGGAGAAGCCGGGTTTCACCGGCGCGATGATCGCAATGGACCCTGCAACTGGTGAGGTGAAGGCGATGGTTGCCGGTCCCGGGTTCGCGGCGAGTCAATACAACATCGCGACGACCTACCCCGGTCGACAATCGGGGTCCACGTGGAAGGTGATCACGCTGGCTGCGGCCCTGGAGCAGGGCTTTTCCCCCAAGGACACGATCAGTGGATCGTCGCCGTGCGAGTTCGGCGTCTTTGGCAAGACCCAGAATGCCGAGCGTGGCACCGGGCGTATGACGTTGCGTTCGGCCACGACCCACTCTGTCAACTGCGCGTTTGCCCGGTTGGAGCTCGCAACCGGTTTGCTCAACGTGATCGACACGGCCAAGAAGATGGGCATCACGCAAGACACACTGAAGCCGATCCTCACATTGACGCTTGGGACGATCGAGACCACGCCGTTGGAGATGGCGACCGTCGCGTCGACGATCGCCAACGGCGGTGTGCGCCACGACCCGTTGTTCGTGAGCAAGATCGTGGCGGCTGACGGCACCGTCGTCTTCGACGCTGCGAAGGATGTCGAGGGCACGCGCGCCATCAGCGCCGAGGCCGCCGCGTGCGAAGCCGACATGTTGCAGGGCGTGATCACCAGCGGCACCGGCACTGCTGCGCGCCTGAGCAACGGTCGACCGGTCGCGGGCAAGACCGGCACCACCGACAACAAGGCCGACGCCAACTTCGTCGGGTTCACTCCGCAGCTCGCGGTGTTCATCTGGCACGGCAACGCCCTCGCGCAGGTGCCGGGTGCCGGGTTCGGCGGCCAGATCCCGGCCCGCATCTTCAAGGCGTTCATGGAGCCCGCCCTCTTCGGGCAGCCCTTGCTCGACTTCCCCGACCCCGGTCCCTTCTGTGATCGCCAGGGGGCCTACGTCACCGAGGAGGGTCGCGGCGTACCGGGCGTCGCCCCGCCGACCACGCCCACCACCGGTGGCCCGATCATCATCCTGCCGGAGGTGACGGTGCCGCCCGTCGTGGACACGACAGGGCCCACGACCCCGTAGTTCTGGGCCGCGGCCCGCGGCCAGGGCCGTTCTTCCTCGGCCGGGTGACACCCCTTTCCCCTCAAGGCCCCTCGGGGACCGGCCGATCCCTCTCATGCGAGGCATGGGAGGCCCTGAATGACCGGTACGGCAGTGATGAGGCGCGGGCGCGGCACGGTCGCGCTCGTAGCGATGGTGGTGGCCGCGATCGCGACTGCCGCTGTCACCCTCTCGCTCGGCGCGCCGACCGCCGGTGCTGGTCCGGTTCGCGACGCCGATCCCGGTGCCGCAGCCCAGATCGCCCAGCCCCTCGTGGCCGCGGACGCCGCCATCCGCATCAACACGTTCGTGCTTCCCGATGCCGAGGCCGAGGTGGTCGCCGCGTTCAACGCAGCCGCGAGCGCCGCTGCTGAAGAAGAGCGCACGCACACCGAGGGCGCGGTGGCCCCCAGTGTTGGAACTGGCGACGTGTTGAGCGCAGCCACCAACGTGTTGCTCAACGATCTCGCACCCGAGCAAGCGACGGCCGCTCATTCCGCCGCCGCCGCCGCCGCCAGTGCCGCAGTGCTGCACCGCGACGAAGTGAAGTTCAACCTCGGCGTCGCGGTCGCAAAGAAAGCAGAGCTCGTTACTGCGCTAGCGCAAGGCGGACACCGGCGCACGCTCTGGTGCGTGATGCTGCTTGACCGCCTCGGTGCACCGGTGACGAGTGAGAACCTCCGCGGCCTCGTGGCTTGGATCGAAGCGGAGTCGAACGGTGCGTCGTTTCTCAATCCATTGGCGACCACACAGGGCGCGCCGGGCGCCCGCAACGTCAACTCTGTTGGCGTGAAGGGCTACCCAACCGACGAGATCGGCCTCCACGCAACCGTCATCACACTCCACAACGGGTTCTACCCCGAGATCCTCGACGCGCTGGCGCGCGGCGACTCCGCGCTTCGGCTCACCGAAGCCGTCGCTGCTTCACCCTGGGGCACCGGGAAGAACGCCACCATCCGGCTTCTGCAGAACGGCAGTTGACCGCTCAGTAGCCGCGGGTGAGGTCAACCTCGTTGCGCAGCGGTTCGCCCGCGAGGTAGCGGGCGAGGTTGTTGCGGAACAGCTCGTGCAGGTTTACGAAGAGCGTGCTCGGTACTGAGGCGCCATGGGGTGAAAGGTAGAGGTTTGGCGCGTTCCACAACGGATGGTCGCCCGGCAGCGGCTCGACGCTAGCCACGTCGAGCGCAGCTGCACCGAGATGATCGCGTTCGAGTGCTTCGATCAGTGCGGGCTCGTCGACGAACGAGCCTCTCCCGACGTTGCAGAAGAACGCACCCTGTTGCATCGCCGCGAACGCGCCGGCATCCATCATCCCGGTGGTCTCTGGCGTCTCGGGCACCGCAGCCACGACCACGTCGCAGCGTCCGAGCATCGTGTGCAGGCCGTCGGGTGGGAAGACCTCGTCGATGTCGGGCGCCGTCGCGCCGGGTGTCGCTGATCGTCGTGTTGCGAGCACGCGCATGCCGAACGCTTTGGCTCTGCTGGCGACGGCGGAGTTGATCGCACCGAGGCCGATGAGCCCGAGGGTGGTGCCGGCGAGCTGCCGGCCGTAGACCGGTGTCCACTCGTGCCGATCGCGCGCGGCGTCGAGTGTCGAGAGCCGCTTCCAATGCTGGAGCACGCGTGCAAGCACGAACTCGGCGATCCCGACTGCGTTCACACCCGCGGCCGACGTGAGGCGGATACCCGCGCTCGCCAGACCGGCAGATTGGAGCTGGCCGGTGCCGGCTCCCACCGATTGCACCCATGCGAGGTTGGGGGCGTGGGTGACCACGTCGAACGGCAGGTCGATGGCCACGGCCACGGTGATCTCGGCGAACGCCGCGCGTTGAGCGTCGGTGAGCGCGGGCGCGCGATCACGCAGGTCTTCCGCGCCCGGTGTGCCGCGGGCGCTCCGCAGCTCGTGGGGCTCGACGTATCCCTGGGCGATCACCCGAACGCGGGCGTCGAGCGCCTCGATCGCGGCGACCTCGCGTGCGAAGCCGTCGGCATCGCCGTACCACTCCGAGGGATAGAGGATGCCGACGACGACGGGGGTGTCGCTCACGAGGCCGGACGCTACCGTTCGCCTCAGCAACGCGATGAGGGGGTTCCACGATGGGCGACGACCTGCGGTATCTCGACGCCGACGGACATCTCGTCGAGCACCCGACCGGCCTCCAGAACTACGCGCCGCACGGGTTCCGCGACACGGTGTGGCACGTCGAGACCGACGGCGAAGGCCGCGAGTGGGTCGTGATGGGCACCGGGCGCGAGCCGGCCAACGTGTACGCAGCCGCCGCAGTTGCGGGCTTCACCGATGAAGAGAAGCAGCAAGCGTGGACCGGGCAGATGCGGTACTCGCAGATTCCGGGTGGGGCGTACGACACGAAGGAGCGCCTCGCCGCGATGGACGAGGACATGATCGACGTGTCGGTCCTCTATCCCACGATGCTGCTCGGCCTGTCGGGCTATCCCGACCGCGATGTCGCGCTTGCGACCGCGCGCGCATACAACGACTGGCTGGCCGATCACTGCGGTGAGAGCGACGGTCGGTTGTACGGCGCGGCCGTCGTGCCGCAGTGGGATGCCGAGCTCGCCGCGGCCGAGATCCGCCGGTCGGGCGCGACGCGTCCGATGGTCGCCGCGTTTCTGCGTCCGAACCCCACGCTCGACTGGAAGCCGCTCTCGGATCGGGCGTACGACCCGATCTGGGAGGCCGCGTGCGACGCGAACGTGGCGATCGGCTTTCACCCGCTGCTCGCCGGCGATCTGCCGGGCGCGTGCCGCGGGCTGCGCATCAACGAGTTGCGCTTCGACACGCCGTGGATGCGCGGTGAGATGGACCTCAAGCCGCCGATGCCGGGAACGACGATCGGCTACGACAACAACTTCTTCGCGCAGGCGATCTCGAACCCCGTCGACATGATGACCACGATCGCGTTCATGATCGGCGGCGGCGTGCTCCAGCGCTTCCCCGACCTGCGCGTCGTGTTCCTCGAGTCGAACGGCGGATGGATCGTGCCGTGGCTCGAGCGCCTCGACCACCACTTCCACGAGTTTGGCTTCGACGTGCCCTGGCTCAACGAAGAGCCGTCCACGTACTTCCGCCGTCAGTGCTGGATCAGCTTCGACCCCGACGAGTCGACGCTGGCGTTCACTGCGAACTCGCCGCTCGTCGGCGCCGACCGCATCGTGTGGGCATCCGACTACCCGCACCCCGACGCTAAGTACCCCGGCACCACGCGCGAGCTCGACGAGGCGATGGAAACCCTCGGCGACGACCAACGCGAGCTCATCGCCGGCGCCAACACCGCGGCCCTCTACGCCCTCGACTGATGACCGATACTGCTCTGCCTGGCGAGACGGTCGAGCTCCAGCCGTGGACCGAGCCACCGAGTGCCGACGATCCCGACGCCAACTTCAAGGTCGACCTCGCGCTGTACGCGCACGTCGATCCGCTGGCGACGATCCGCACCCTGAGTGAGAACCTGCACGTGCCCGTCGGCGCGCTGTGCCACTACGTGCTCGCCAAGTGGGCGACCGGCGGAAGCGGCGGGCTGCTCGAGCTCGGCCCGACGATGACGCGCCGCCTCAACGACGTGTGCGACGAGGCCGAAGCCGACGGCACCGACGACGCCCGCCTGGCCGCGTACGAACAGCTCCGCCAGATGCTCGACTGGCTCCGCCACCCCCTCGACCACCCCGAGGTCTACGAGTAGCCACGCGACGCTTCTCGGGTAAGAACTCGGGGTCGGAGCACCCGTTTCTTACCCAAGAACGGCACTTCCGTTAGTGGGGGAACTCCCCGGCGTTCACCATGAGCGTTTGGGCGGTGATCATGCGGGCGCGGTCGGACGCGAAGAAGATGACCGCTTCGGCCACATCGCCGTCCGACGGGATCTCGCCGAGCGGCATGTTCTGCGTGATGCCCGCGATGACTTGTTCGGGTGGGATGCCCTGCGCGTCGGCCGTCATGTTCACGTATCCCTCGACCGGCGGACCCCACATCCACGTGGGCACCACGGTGTTCACGCGGATCTTGTCGGCGCCGAGCTCGTTGGCCAGGTGGTACATCGCGGACACCAGGCCGGCTTTCGACGATTGGTACGCAGTTTGGAAGAAGCCCTTCGGGGGCCAGAACATCCCCTGCGATCCGATGAACACGATCGCGCCCCCGTTCTTCTTGAGATGGGGGATCGCCGACTGCGTCACCTGGAGTGTTCCGATCACGTTGGTGTCGAAGACCTGGCGCCACTCGTCGAAGTTCGCCCCCTCCACGCCACCGAAGACGGAGTCGAACGCCGCGCAGTTGACGAGCGCGTCGAGCTTGCCGAACTTCTCGACGGCGGCGTCGGCAAGACGCGTGCATTGCTGCGCGTTCGTGATGTCGGTGACCTGCCAGCCAACGCGCTTGCCCGACGGGTCGATCTCGGCGGCCGCGGCCTCGAGGTTCGCTTGCGTGCGCGCGCCCATCATCACCGACGCGCCCTCGCGCACCGCGGCCGCGGCGATCTCACGACCCAATCCCGGGCCGACACCCGAGACCACCATCACCTTGCCGTCCAGCAACATCGAGTCCTCCTCAGAGCGGCGGGAGTGAATTCTTCCTCATGAGGCGGTTCGCTCGGGTGCGCGTGAACGAGGGTACGAGAGCGCCTACGAGGACCACGAGCGGCGCCCCGCCCAGCATGATGTAGGCCGTCGTGTTGTCACGAAGCACGACCAACGACACAACTCCGAACGCCATGACGATGAGCGCGTTCGGCAATGCCGTGAGGACTCCGAGCTTGAACTGTGGGGTCGTCGTCAACAGCCGCTGGAGCCACAGTCGGTCGTTCCCGTCCGTGTGCCTCAACCCCGAAAGGTACAGGAACTGCTCGCCAATGCTGGGTGTTGCGATCGGTGGATCGGCCATCAGCTCGGACCCTCTGTCTCTTCGCGGAGTTGGTTTCGCAACTCGTACTTCTTGATCTTGCCGCTTGGCGTTCTTGGAAAGTCGTCGACGACGTGTACTTCTTCTGGCCACTTCTGACGGGCGAGGCCGGCTTCGTCGAGGTGAGCGCGCAGCTTGTCGAGGTCGGGCGCGTCGTGACCTTCGAGCATGCGGAAGTACGCGCAGCCGTGCTCACCGAGCCGCGCGTCGGGCGCGGGAACCACCGCACATTCGGCTACGCCGCCCATGCGATGGAGGAGCTCCTCTACCTCGCTTGCGCTCACCTTCTCGCCGCCGCGGATGATGATGTCCTTCTTCCTGTCGGTCACGTGCAGGTACCCGTCGTCGTCGAGGAACCCGATGTCGCCGGTGGCGTACCAGCCGTCGGCGTCGAACGCGTCGGCGGTGAGCGCAGGATCGGTGTACCCCGTGAACAGGTCGGGGCCGCGCGACTGGATCTCGCCCCACTCCCCGGGGGAGACCGCGCGTCCGTCATCGTCGGCGATGCGCACCTCGATGCCGGGTTGCGGGCGGCCGTCGCTGTACAGCCGGGCTTCGAGCGAATCGACTTCGTGCAGGGTGCTGGTCGTGGACGGGTGCTCGGTGGAGCCGTACCCGCGCACGATGGAGATGCCGAGCTCGGTGACGCGCTCGGCGAACGCCGCCGGCACGGGTGCGCCGCCGATGGCGACATGACGGATGAGCTTTAAATGCTCGTCGGTGAAGTCGGGGCAATCGAGGAGGCTCGCCAGGAAGAACGGCGACCCGCTCCCTGACGAGAGGTTCGCTTCGAGCATCGCGGCGAGGACCTTGGGTGGATCCCATATGTCGATCACGTGGACCGGTTCGCGCCACGCGAGCGGTGCGAGGAGCGCGCCGAGCATGCCGATGGCGTGGCTGATCGGCGCGCCGACGAGGTTCGGCGGATCACCCTTCGGCAGCACCCGGAAGTCGATCTTGTCGCGCACCTCCGCGCCCACACTGCGGTGCGAGTGGACCACCCCCTTGGGGCTCGCGGTGGTGCCCGACGTGTACGCGATGAACGCGGGCGCGACCGGGTCTACCTGGATCGGGGCGGACAGCGGATCGGCGTCGAGCAGCGCGGCAAACGGTGTGTGCGAGCCCGCGGTGTCGCCAGCCACGATCACCTCTTCGTTGCTCGGTGTCTGCGGGAGCACTGCGTCGAGTGCGGCGAGATAGTCGGAGTGTCCGAACCGGTCGGCGCTCAGATGAACACGAGCGCCCGATTCCTGGAGGATGAACGCCACCTCTTTGGGGCCGTAGAAGTGGACGATCGGCACGATCACCGCGCCGAGGAGGCTCAAGCCCCAGAACGTTGCAGCCGCCTCCACCCAGTTCGGCATCTGGAACGCAACCACGTCGCCGGGGCCGACGCCTCGGGCCGCGAGTCCTGCCGCGACACGCGCCGAGAGCTCGTGCACGGAGCGGTACGTGCCGCGATACGGACGGGTGTCGGACCAGATGCGGAACTCGAGATCGGGTTGGGCGCGCAAGTAACCGTCGAGCAGTTGGCCCAGCGTCCGATCGTCCCAGTGGCCGCGCTCCACGTAGCGCGCCGCGAGGTCGGGCGGCGTGACGCGCTCAGGCCACGTCACTCGGGGAGCTCCACCTCAATGGGTCCCTTGGCGAGCACCGCGCCATCTTGGTTGGTCATCGTCAGCTCCACGGTCACGATTGGCACACCGAGCGTGGTGTCGTGCTCCTTGTTCACCACTTCACCGTCGAGTAGCGTTGCGTCGTCCTCGAACGGAGGGAACCGATACTGGATGTTCGAGTGGCGGATGAAGCCCGCATCACCGGCCCAGTACGCCACGTAGTTGAGCGCCCACGCTCCCATCGACGCGCCGTAGCCGTAGCCGCGCGGAAGTCCGATGATCGCGGCGGCATCGCTGTCGGTGTGACCTCGTGACCCGCCCGCGTACAAGCCGTCGCCGAGCGCCGGGTCGATCTCCATGGCTTCCAAGTCGCGCGACATCTCGGGGAGCCAACCGGCGTCGAGGCCGCTGAAGTCGGCGTACAGGTCGCGCGTCGCGCCCCACACCACCGAGATGAACGACCGCCACTCCGTCACGAACGTCTGCACGGTGTGCGGGCCGATCGGGAACGTCGGGAGCTTCGTGCCGAGGTCGACGTCGGCGAAGCTCGGTGACTCGCCGCCGAGGCCTGATCGGATCCACGCCATGCGTCGGGTCGAGAGATCGTCGAGTTGCTCTGGCGTCCACGTCGGGCGCGGCGCGGCCTCGCCGAAGAACCCTCGTTTGCGCGCCTCTTCGGCGAGGTATCGCACCGACGTCGAACGTTGCTTTGACACTTCCTCGCCGCGCTGGTTCACGTGCGTGTTGTCGCCCCGACCAAACACCGTGGGTCCTGCGAACTTCGTCTCTGTAACCCGGTAATCGAGGTGCTGTCGGTTCACGGTGATCTGGTCGCCCGCGAAGGCGCGCGGCCCGTAGAACCACCACTCGTCGCCCCCAAAGATCATGTGCGAGCCGGGGATCTTGCCGAAGATCGAGGGCATCGAACCGTGCCCGATGTCGCAGTTGACCATGAACGACTGTGGAGCCACGAGCCGCCCGAAGCGACTCGCCGCGGCGTAGTCGTCGTCGTAGTGCAGTGGGTTCGGGTACTGCATGCCCTGCACCCAGCGACGGATGTCGGTGTTACTGATCGGTTCGCGCAACTGCCCGCCGCCGAACGATTTCCCGCAGTACTGGTCGAGATCCGACGTGTCGAGCTGCATTTCGTCGCTCATCGTCACACCGAGGCGGTGCGGCCCACCGGCAATCGGTAGGCATCGGCGGCGTTGGCGCCGAGGATCTTGCGCTGCGAATCGGCGGGGAGCGTTGAGACCGCGGCCTTCAGCTTTGACACCACTTCGGGCGCGTACTCGGGATGCGGGTAGTCCGATGCCCAGATGATGCGGTCGGTGCCGATGAACTCGGCTGAGGCCGCGAGGTTCCACTCGCCGGGATCGAACGAGATGTAGCACTGCCGGCGGAAGTACTCGCTCGGCATCATCGAGAGCCGACGGCCTTCGAGTGGGAACGCTTCGAGTTGCTCGTCCATGCGCTCGAGCTGGGTCGCGCACCAGCCGCCACCCGACTCGAGGAACACGAACCGCAGCCGCGGGAAGCGCTCACACACGCCGCCCATCAGCAAGCGACCCATGCTCACGATCATGTCGACCGGGTTGCCGATGGCCTGGCCCATGGCCGATCCACCGTGATCCTCGTCGACCGCCGAGTTCGTCATGTTCAAGCTCGGACTGTCACGGACCAAGCCGAACTTGCGACACGCGCCAGGTGTGTCCACATGCACGATGGGGTGCAAGCCGATCGGGATGTCGAGGTCTTGGCACGCGGCCCAGAACGGGTCGTACACGCGGTTGCTGAACGGCAGGTCGTCGCCGGAATCGGAGAATTGGTACGCCGACGGTCGGATGGCCACGCCTTTGAGCCCCAGCGTGTTCACCGCACGTTCGGTCTCGGCGACGGCAAGCGCGATGTGCTGGAGCGGCACCGCGGCGATGGCGAACAGCCGGTCGGGAGCGGTCGTGCAGTACTCCGCGGCCCAGTCGTTGTACGCGCGATGGCAGTCGGCCACGAACTCGGGGTTGTCGCGGATCGCGGCGATTGGGTCGCACGGCCCGAGCTGGAGCGACTTGGTGGGGTACATCACCGCCACGTCGAGCCCGTCGGCATCCATCGACCGCAAGCGAGCGTCGGGATCGTGCCCGCCCGCGGTGTCGGTCGATGAGGTGGTGCGCGCGTACGACTCGAAAAGCTCCTCGACAGTCACGCCGTTGATCCGGGCGACCTCTTCGTGCATCCCCGGTCCGCCGATGCGGGCGACGCCGCCGATGGAGAAGGTCCCCTCGTCGTCGAAGTGCGGGATCCAGTCGCCCCACTTCGTGGCGTCCATGCGCGCCGACCACATATCGGGTGGCTCCATGAGGTGGCCGTCGCCGTCGATGACCATCACGTCGTCCACGAGCAACCCCACTTGGTTGCCAGCACGCCAATCAACAATCGCGTTGACCGTATCAGGGCCGTCCATTGCCGCTCATGGGCTCTGGGGCTTCCGTCGACGCGCGTGCGATACTGCGCCAGCATCCGAAACGCGGGGGCACAACGGGGGGAAGGATGCCAGCCAGGTTCCAGATCCGCGGCACACGCCCAGCGCGCCTCGCCCACCTTGTGGTCGGGATCACGCTTGTGGCCGCCGCGTGCTCGACGTCGGGGGGTGGCGGCAGCGCGTCAGACCAGTTCCTCCGGTACGCGGTCCAGATGGAGACCCAGCTCTCTGGGCACCTCGACCCAGCCGAGAGCACGAACGGCTGCGACAACATCGTCATGCACTGGATCTACGGATCCCTCACCGACATCGATGCCGACGGCAACCCGATCCCCGGTCTCGCCGAGAGTTGGGAGCTCGAGGGACGCGTATTCACGCTCCACCTCCGCGCCGGCGTCACGTTCCACGACGGCACGCCGTTCGATGCCGAGGCGGTGAAGAAGGGTCTCGAATATCTCAAGCGGGGTGAGCAGACCGGCGAGGCGCTGCGCGTCGTCGATGAGGTGGAAGTCGTCGACGACCTCACGGTGCGGCTCCTGCTCGAGGACGACACCGGCAAGGTGCTCCCGCTGATCCTGTCGCAACGCGAAGGGATGATCGTCGCGCCCGACTCGATCGACAAGGACAGTGCCGATCAGCGGCCCGTCGGCGCCGGCCCCTACACGTTCAAGGGTTTCGAGCCGGGGCGGCTCATCTCGCTGCGGCCCAACAAGTTGTTCTACGACCCATCGCACGTCACGCTGCCCGGCATCGACTTCGTGCAAGCGCCGACGGGATCCGCGGGCGTGAACGCGCTCCTGGCCGGCGACCTCGACCTGATCATCATCCAGGAAGATTCCCTCGAGCGCTTGGAGCGTCAGGACGACGTCGGCGTCGCAACTGCGTTGCCGACGATCGCCGCACCCAACTACGTCGTCGTGCAGTTCCGCACCGGCGTCCCGCCGTTCGACAACGTACTGCTGCGCCAGGCCGTGAACTACGCGATCGACCGCGAGGAGATCAACGACGCGGTCTTCCTCGACCGCGGGCAGATCGCTTGGATGCCGTTCCCGGAGGGCACGCCGTCACACGACCCGACCGTGGCCGAGCGCTACCCGCACGATCCCGCCCGCGCCCGCGAGCTCCTCGAAGAGGCGGGGATGCCCGGCGGGTTCGAGTTCGACCTCTACTCACCCGGCGGCGGTATCCCCTTCCTCGACCGTTCCGCTGAGCTCGTGCAGCAGCAGCTGAAGGACGTCGGCATCACCGCCAACATCAAGCGGGTCACCGACATCCCCACCGAGTACTACGTGCAACGGCAGGGCAACGCGTTCCTGCACTCGCGGCCGGCGCAGCTCGACGCGCCGGGTCAGGTGATCGAGCAGTTCGGGACG
Source organism: Bifidobacterium breve (assembly GCA_945889545.1). Classification (GTDB taxonomy): domain Bacteria; phylum Actinomycetota; class Acidimicrobiia; order IMCC26256; family PALSA-555; genus SHVJ01. Next base: position 19,723 of record CAMDCC010000008.1, read on the forward strand.
GGCCGCTTCGTGGCCGCGTTCAACGGCGCCGAGAACGCTGAGCTCACCGATCTCGCCACACGGGCACGCAGCACGAGTGACCCGGCTGAGTTCGCCAGCCTCATGCACCAGGCGGCGGCAATCATCGTGGACAACGCGCTCGAGGCGGCGATCGTCTTCACGCCCCGCAACATCGCGTGGGATGAGACGCGCGTCGCCGGAGATGTCAGAGCGCCTCCCGGTTCGTGCACACCGGTCGATCTCACCAAGGTGACGCTCGCGAAGAACGCCAGCAAGGGGTAGCGCGTGGCCGGCTTCGTGGCGCGCCGGATCGTCGCGCTGGTTCCGTTGCTGTTTCTCGTCAGCCTCATCATCTTCGCGTTCGTGCTCCTGCTCGGTGGCAACCCGGCGCGTGAGCTCGCGGGCGGGCTCAACGCGCCGGAGTCGCGCGTGCAGGACATCAGTGCGGAGCTCCACCTCGACGAGCCGTTCTTCGAGCGCTACGGGCGCTGGGTGGGCGATGCGGTGCAAGGCGACCTGGGGGAGTCGCTGTTCAGCGGCCGGCCCGTCACCGAAGAGATCCAGAACCGCTTCCCGGTCACCTTGAGCGTCGCCCTCGGTGCGATCATCTTCGCGATCGTCATCGGTATCCCGTTGGGGATCGTTGCTGGCACCAGGCCCGGCTCGGTCGTCGACCGCGTGATCACCTTCGGTTCCAGCTTCGGAATCGCGGTCCCCGACTTCTTCATCGGGACCGCGCTCGTGGTGCTGCTGGCCGTGGAGAACGATGTGCTGCCCGCAATCGGGTACGTGGACTTCGCTGATTCTCCGCTGGACTGGGCGGAGCATCTGCTCATGCCGTGGATTGCCCTGGGCATCGCGCTCGCCGCCACGCTCGCTCGCCAGGTACGCGGGTCCGTGATTGACGTGATGGGTCAGGAGTACGTGCGCACCGCGCGCGCCACGGGACTGCGCGAGCGCCGGGTGATCGGAAAGCACGCGCTGAAGAACGCGCTCACCCCGGCGGTGACCATCCTCGGCCTCCAGATCGGCTACCTGCTCGGGGGCACGATCATCATCGAGTACATCTTCAGCCTCCCGGGGCTCGGCACCTACCTGATCGTCGAGGGCTTCGGGCGGACGGACCTGCCGGTGATCCAGGGCGGCGTGCTCGTGATCGCAACCGTCTTCCTGCTCGTGAACCTGGTCGTGGACATCGTCTACGGCGTGCTGAACCCAAAGGTGCGGGCGACGTGAGCCCGGTCGAACGCACGCGCGTCGAATCCACCCGGGTCGACGGCACGACCGACGGCGCGACTTTGCCCGCGAGCCCGGGACCGATCCGGCAGTTGTTGCGACGCTTCTGTCAGCAGCGGGTCGCGATGGTGGCGCTCGGCCTGCTCGTCGTGATCACCCTGCTCGCGATCTTCGCGGGGGTTCTCGCGCCGTACGACCCGACCGACGGCAACCCGCGCCGGGCGTTCGAGGGACTCTCGTGGGGTCACCTGCTCGGCACCGACGACCTCGGCCGCGACGTGTTCACCCGTCTCCTCTACGGCGCGCGCGTGTCTCTCCGGGTGTCCGTGGTCGCGGTCTTGTTGGCACTCGTGATCTCGTTGCCCTTGGCGCTCGTGTCCGGGTATCGCGGCCGCTGGACCGACGCGATCGTGATGCGGTTGATGGACGCGATGTTCACCTTCCCGCCCCTGATTCTTGCGCTGGTCGTCCGATCGCTGCTCGGTGACAGCGAGTTGATCCTCATCATCGCGATCGCCATCGTGTTCGTGCCCGGCTTCGTACGGCTGATCCGCGGGCAAGTGCTGTCGGTGCGCGCAGAGAGCTACATCGAGGCGTCACGCACGATCGGTACTACGGCTCCCCGCATCGTCACATGGCACGTGTTGCCAAACATCGCATCCCCGTTGATCGTGCAGGCATCGCAGGCCGTTGGGTTCGCACTGCTCTTCGAGGCGGGACTGAGCTTTCTTGGGCTCGGTGCCCCGCCGCCCACCCCCACGTGGGGCGGCATGCTGTCGCGCGCCTTCAACTTCGTCTACGACGCGCCGGGAGGGATTTTCGCCCCGGGCCTGGCGATCACACTCACGGTGCTCTGCTTCAACCTCGTGGGCGACGGCCTGCGCGACGCGCTTGGCATCGGTGTCGCGCCACGACGTCACCAGCGCGGACGCGCGAGTGCGTCGGCGGCGGTACCGGCATCGACCGACGGACACGCCCCAGTGCTGGCGGTGCGCGACCTGCAAATCGAGTTCTTCACCGACGGTGAGTGGCGCACGGTGGTCCACGGCACCGGCTTCTCGGTCGACGCGGGCCGCACGCTTGGTCTCGTTGGGGAGAGCGGGTGCGGTAAGACCGTGTCGGCCCTGTCGACCATGGGCTTGTTGCCCCCGCGGTCGTCGCGCGTCACCGGTTCCATCCGCCTTGCCGGACGCGAGCTCGTCGGACTCTCGCGCGCCCAGATGCGCGAGGTCTGTGGCCGCGAGGTTGCGATGGTGTTCCAGGACCCGACCGCGAGCCTCAATCCGGCGTTCACCATTGGCAACCAGCTCATCGAAGCGATCCGCACGCACCAAGCCGTCGGTCGGCGCGCCGCGACGCTCGAAGCGACCGAGCTCCTCGAACGCGTCGGCATCCCCGATCCGGGTCGTCGACTGCGCAGCTACCCACACCAGTTGTCCGGCGGCATGCGCCAGCGGACGATGATCGCGATGGCGCTCTCGGGAAAGCCGAAGCTGCTCATCGCCGACGAGCCGACGACCGCGGTCGACGTGACGATCCAGGCCCAGCTCCTGGAGCTGCTACGCGAGCTGCAAAATGAGTTCGGTATGGCGGTCGTGTTCGTGACGCATGACCTCGGGATCGTCGCTGAGATGTGCGACGACGTCGCGGTCATGTACGCCGGTGAGATCGTCGAGCACGCGCCGGCGGCCGAGCTGTTCGAGCGGCCGCGTCACCCGTACACGGAGGCGCTCATCGCGTCGCTTCCCCAAGCGGTAGCTGTTGGCGATCGTCTCACCGTCATCCCGGGCCACGTCCCACAGCCGGGTGAGTGGCCAACGGGGTGCCGCTTCCATCCGCGCTGCAAATACGTGGCGGACGCGTGTCGAGACGGTGCAGTACCGCTCTCGGTGCTGAACGGCAGCGACCACGTCGCTCGCTGTCTGCGCGCCGCGGAGCTCACGCTCCAGGGATCGATATGAGCACGGCCGAAGCGACAGCGACCTCCACGCGCACCGATGCGCTGCTGGCGGTGCGCGACCTGCACAAGGACTTCCCGATTCGGAGCCCGGTGCTGCGGCGCACGCTCGGGACGATCCACGCCGTCGATGGCGTGAGCTTCACGATCGGAACCGGCGAAACGCTCGGGTTGGTGGGCGAGAGCGGGTCAGGGAAGTCCACCACCGCTCGCGTGGTGTTGCGCTTGATCGAACCGACGAGCGGTGTTGTCGAGTTCGATGGCACAGACCTGACCGGACTGTCAGGAGCGCGCCTGCGCCGCGAGCGCAGGAATCTTCAGATGGTGTTCCAGGATCCGTTCACATCCCTCGACCCGCGCCAGACCGTCAACGCGATCGTGGGCGAGCCACTGCGGGTGCATGACGGGCTACGCGGCGCTGCGCTCGAGCAGCGTGTGGCCGAGCTCCTCGCGCTCGTGGGCCTCGACCGGCGCGTGACAAGTCGCTACGCACACGAGTTCTCCGGCGGCCAGCGCCAGCGCATCGCCGTGGCGCGTGCGCTCGCGCCGAATCCCCGTCTGCTCGTGTGTGACGAGCCGGTCAGCTCGCTCGACGTCTCGACCCAGTCGCAGGTCATCAACCTGTTGGCTGATCTCCAGCAGGAGCTCGGACTCTCCTATCTGTTCATCTCGCACGACTTGGCGATCGTGCGGCATGTCAGTCATCGGATTGCGGTGATGTACCTCGGCCGAGTCGTCGAGATTGGTGACGCGGCAGAGGTGTACGAGCGTCCCGCGCATCCGTACACGCGCGCGTTGCTGGCGGCGATCCCGCTGCCCGATCCGCGGCGCCGCACGACCAGAGCGAAGGTTCCGGTGCGCGGAGACGTCGGCAACCCGGCCGCACCTCCGTCGGGCTGTCACTTCCACCCACGGTGTCCCGATGTGATGGAGGTGTGTCGCACCGAGGATCCAGCGCCGGTGCAGACGGTGAGCGGGACCACCGTGCGCTGTCATCTCCATGATCCGGTCCAAATCGCGGCTGCCGCGGGAAACGCGGTGGCCAGTCCGGCCAAGATCGAAGGAAACAAGGGGGAACCATGACCACGGATCGCCAGATCACACATCGCCAGACCAACCAACGGGGAAAGCGTTCGGCTCATGTGCTCGCGGTGCTGCTCACGCTCGGTCTCATGTCGGTGACGTCGATCGGCGTCGCATCTGCGGGCAGTGGAGGCGGCAAGGACGAGTTGCCGGCCGAGGACAAGGTCTACGCGCCCGGCGAAGCCGAGTGTGGAGAGAAGAACCCGAAGTGCAAGGGCAAGGCGTCGCCGGCCACGGGCCTCGTAAACGGCGATGTCGTGCACATCGTCGCCAAGGGCTTCACGAAGAAGATCGCGCTCGGCATTGTTCAGTGTGTCGACCCCGACGATCCCGACAACGGGCTCGACGAGGGAGAGCTGGCCGGCGTCGATTGCGACACCGTCAAGACCACAGCGGTGAAAGCCAACAAGAAGGGAAAGGTTGTCGCCGATCGAGCGGTCAACGCGGGGCCGTTCGGCGCCACGAACCGAGTGTGTGACGCGACGCACGACTGCTTGCTTTCGATCACGGAGCTGACCGCGGGCGACGCAGAGCGAGTCACGTTCAAGATCACGTTCGCATGAGTGAGGGAGGGGTAATGACATCACGACGGACGTTGCGGGTGACCGCAGCGCTACTTATCTTGGGGATGGCGTCATTCGCATTCACCGGGACCGCGATTGCCAAGAAGAAGAAGTTCGACAAGGCGGCAGCGAAAGCCGACATCACAACGGTCTACGAGACCTACATCCAGCCGGGGGCTCCGTTCGAGACCCGGATCGAGGTCATCGAGGACAACGAGAACCCCGAAGTGATCACGAACCTGGAGGCCGCGTTGGCGAAATCGGGTGGGGTTGCAACCGGCAAAACGCTCGCCATCACATTCGTCAACCGCAAGCTCGCGCAGGTGGACGTCGGGATCTACCTCGACCCTGAAGCGCTGGATGGCGATCCGATCATCACGCATGAGGACCAATACGTCGTCTTCAGCGGCGGCAGCTGGGTGATGAGCCTCGACGGCTACTGCTACCTGGGTGAGCAGGGTGGAACCCCGTGCTCGGAAGAGCTGCTCGACCGGGCCGCCGAGCTGCTGGCCAAGGCGAAGAAGGGCAAGAAGATCTAGGAGGGTGAGGCACCTGGGCGCGGCGCGCGTACGCTGCGCCCGGGATGCCCATCCATTACGAGACTGTCGACCCGCACGTGGTGCTGGTCACGATCGACCGCCCGCATCGCAAGAACGCGCTCGACTTCGAGCACTTCGGCGATCTCGCGCTCGCGTGGCGCAGGTTCAAGGAAGACGACGACGCTTGGGTGGCGATCCTTACGGGCGTCGGCGACTCGTACTGCGCGGGGGCTGACCTGCGTGATCTCGTGCCGATGTTCGCCGAGATCGGCGAGCGCATGGCGCGCGGCGAGACGGAGATGAACGGTCGGCCGCTCAACGGGGCTATGGAAGCGGTGCTCCGCTCCTTCCAGGTGTACAAGCCGATCATCGCGGCAGTGAACGGGCCGTGCGTGGCTGGCGGCATGGAGATGCTCGGTGGTATCGACATCCGCATCGCGTGCCCCGAAGCGGTGTTCGGCGTGATGGAACCGCGCCGGGGATTGTTCGCGGGCGGTGGCACGACGGCGCGGCTGCCGCGCCAGCTCGGGTGGCCCGCGGCGATGGAGTTCCTGCTCACGGCGGAGGGCCTGCCAGCGCAGCGCGCCCTCGAGCTCGGGTTGATCAACGAGATCGTGCCGCGTGAGGAGCTCGTCGAACGTGCCCGCGACTGGGCGCGACGTATCACGGTGAATGCGCCGCTCGCGATCCAAGGCACGAAGGAGAGCGCGCTGCGCTGCTTCGCCGCGGGCAGCCTTGACGACGCGTACGAGATCGAGTCGGAGATCTCCAAGAAGGTGTTCGCCACCGAAGACGCCACAGAAGGACCACTCGCCTTCGTCGAGAAGCGCGCTCCGAACTGGAAGAGTCGCTAGGCCCTTTCCAAATACGGTTGCTAGTGCAGGTGCTCTCCGAAGAAGGCGAGCAACGTGGGCCACGCGTCCTGAGCCGCGGCCGCGTCGGGCTCGTTGCCCTCGTGCATGAAGCCGTGGCCAGCCTCGGGGTACACGATCACGTTCCCCTCGTGGTGCGCCTCGACGGCAGCGATCTCGTCGGGCGGGATGTACTCGTCGGTGCCGCCGAAGAACAAGAGCAACGGACAGCTCGGTTCGGCGAGGATCTTGGAGATCTGCGCGCCGTAGAAGCCGGCGGCCGCGTCGACGGGAGCGCCCTGCGTTGCGGCGAGATATGTGTTGCGGCCACCCAGGCAGAAACCGGTCACGCCGACCTTCGTTGCGCCGGTGCGCTTGAGCTCGGCGACGCACTCGGTGATGTCGGCGAGCGCTTCCTCCGGCTTCAAGGCCATGAAGTGCTTCGGGCCGACGTCACGGTTGCTGCCGCCGAAACGGGCGAACATGTCGGGCGCGATCGCTGCATAGCCCTCGGCAGCGAGTCGCTCGCACACGCGCAACAACCACTGGTCCATGCCGTAGCCCTCGAGGCACACGACCACACCGGGCCACGGTGGCTCCGCCGAGGGGCGGGCAAGGAAGTACGGGACGGCCACGGGCGGCATCGTACGCAGGACTCGTAAGGTGGCGCCCCATGGGCCAGGACCTTCGTTTCGGCATCTACGTTCCGCAGCTCGCGTTCGAGTACAGCGACCTGCTCGAGCGCGCGCAGCTGTGCGAGCAGCTCGGCTTCGACTCGTTCTGGTGCTTCGACCACCTCTACGGCCCGGAGCTCCCGGGAACGCCTGCGTTCGAAGGGTGGACACTCGCAACCGCGTTGCTCGCGCAGACGACCAGCTTGCGCGTCGGTCACATGGTGCTGTGCGCAACGTTCCGTCACCCCGCAGTACTCGGGAAGATGGCGACCACACTCGACGCGATCTCGAACGGTCGCTTGAACGTGGGCATCGGCAGCGGCTCATACGAGCCGGAGCACCACCTCGCCGGCATCCCGTGGGGCACGTTTGCCGAGCGCTCCGAGATCCTCGGAGAGACGCTCGAGATCCTCACGAGCATGTTCGCCAACGAGCTCACCACGTTCGAGGGCAAGCACTTCCAACTCCGCGAATACCCGAACCTCCCGTTGCCGGTGCAGCAGCCGCGGCCGCCGATCTACGTGGGTGGCGTGGGTGAGAAGCGCACGCTGCCGCTCGTGGCGAAATACGCCGACGTGTGGAACGTGCCCACGTACGCGCTCGGCGAGATCAAGCCCAAGCTCGCGGTACTTGAAGCGGAGTGTTCGCG
>CAMDCC010000009.1 GCA_945889545.1 Bifidobacterium breve
GGCGATCGGCACGAACACCAACGCCCCGATGACAACGAACCACCGGTGGCGAACGACCCATCGGGCGAGCTGGCGCATCAGCTGCGCCTCACCGCGTCACGCGCGGTGGTCTTGGGTTGCCTTGGCGAGCTCGTCACGTGCGCGCCGGACATCGCCAGCCAAGCCCGCCATCAGCTGGATTGCCATCTCAGGGAACTCGCGCAGGAGTGTTCGGAACATGCGAACACCAAGCACTGCCACGCTGACGTCGTCGGTCGCGATGACGCTCGCACTGCGCGGCTCGCCATCGAGGAGCGCGAGCTCACCGAAGGATGCCCCGGGACCAACCTCCGCGAGGGTCTTGTCGTCCCGGCGAACCGACGCGGTGCCGTCGAGGATCACGAAGAAGGCATCGCCTTCCTCCCCTTGCTCGACGAGCGGGGTGCCGGCCGGCAGCGACGCGGTCTCCATGTGCCGCGCGACCGTCGCCCGTTCCCGCTTGGAACAGCGCGAGAACAGGCTCACCTCGCCGAGCAGGTCTGTGAGCTCGCGGCGTGACGGAATGTCTCAGCCCCCCGGTTGTGCCGTGTCTAGTCCGACGCGGACTGTTTGATGCGCTCGTAGACTTCACGAACCGTAGCGGTAGCCAGCGCCTCGGGTTCATAGACCGACTCGTCGACCGAGATGTTTGCAGCGCCTTCGATCTCGAACATCCACTCCATCAGGTCGAGTGAATCCACGCCGAGGTCGGCGATCTTCGAATCGGCGCTCACATCGTCGTCCTCGACGATCGCGCGCAGCTGACCGAGGACATGGTCGAGCGACGGGAAGGTCATGCCGGGGGAAATCTAATACCGTCGGGCCGATGTACGAGGGGAGCGCAGGAGCGATCGCGGTGACGGGACTCGGTCTCGTGACCCCAGCAGGGGAGACCTGCGAGACGTTCTGGGATTCGCTCGTCGCTGGTCGATCGCTGGTCCGCAACGTCGAGCACATCGATGTGTCGGAATCACCTGTTGGTTTTGGCGGTGAGTGTGATTTCGATCCGCGTCCGATCCTGTCGGAGAAAGAGGTTCGGCGAAGCGATCGCAACACCCAGCTTGCGATCGTCGCAGCGGAGCACGCGATCGCCGATGCCAATGCCACGGATGTCGATCTCGACCGAGTCGCAACGGTCGTTGGTACCGGCTTCGGCGGCCTCGAAACCGCAGATCACGGCGCGCGCGAGTTTCTCGGTGTGGGCGCAGGTGGGATGAAGGGCCGGATGAACCCGCTGTTCGTCCCAACCGCGATGCCGAACGCGGGGTCATCGGGGATCGCGATGCGTCATGGCTTCCGAGGGCCGTGCCTCACGATCTCGACCGCGTGCGCAGCCGGCGCGAACGCGATCGGTGAAGCAAGTCGGCTGCTGCGTGAGGGCAGCGCCGATGTGGTGGTGGCCGTGGGCTCTGAAGCACCGCTCACCCCGTGGATCATGGCGGCGTTCGCCGCCGCGCACGCGCTTTCAGAGCGCAGCGACGATCCGGCGGCGGCATCGCGTCCGTTCGATCTCAACCGCGATGGCTTCGTGATCGCCGAAGGCGCCGCGGCGCTCGTGCTCGAGCGTGTGCCCGACGCGATGGCGCGTGGGGCGCGAATCCGGGCTGAGCTGGTCGGGTACGCGCGCAACACCGATGCCTTCCACCTCGTGGCTCCGCCGCCCGACGGAAGGGGCGCGCGCATGTGCATGCAGCTTGCGTTGACCAACGCCGGACTCACCCTCTCGGATGTGGCGCACGTGAACGCGCACGGCACCTCCACCCCACACAACGACGCCGCGGAAGCGCACGCGATCCGCGACCTCTTCGGTGACGACGCGCCACCCGTCACGTCGATCAAGGGAGTGGTCGGTCACTCGGTGGGCGCGGCCGGGGCGATGGAAGCCATCGCCAGCATTCTCACGCTTGAGTACCGGAGGATCCCGCCCACGGCGAACTACGAGACGCCCGATCCGGCGTTGGGTCTCGACGTCGTCGCCCAACCGCGGGCCTTAGGCGATGGGGTCGTCGTCTCGAACTCGTTCGCCTTCGGCGGTCACAACGCAGTGCTGGTATTCGCTAGGCATTAGGAGCTCGACATTCGGACGCCCGGCACTAGGACGCGCGGCGCTGAGTCCGGGATCGCTAGCTGACGAACGCGGTGCAGCGAAGTTCGGCGCCGGCGACGTCCTGCACGCTCAGCTCGGGTTCGATCGCTTCGAACTCGACGGTGCCCTTCGCCGCGATCTCTACAAACGGCTCACCGATCGATCCCAGTGGCCGACCGCCTCGGCGAAGCTCGCAGTAGACGAACAGTCTGAGTGCCTTGGCCGACGTGTTGGTCACCGTGCCAACGGCCGTGGCCGTGCTGCTGTCTCCCGCATCGAGCCGCGCGTCCGAGACGCTCAATGGCGACGGCGCCTTCGCGTTGACCCCGGCGCTCTCGCGGAGCTCGGCCGTGGTCATGAAGTCCGAGGCGGCCGCGTACCCATTCGCCGATGTCGGCGAGCCATCGATCCACTGCGACAGTGATCCGTTCCCGATGATGATCTGCTCACCAGGCAGGAGATAGGGGATCTCGTACTTGTCGAACGTGTGGCCGATGATGCGCCCGTTGGCGTCGAGGAGGTCGAACTTCGCGTTCACGCCGACGGCGATCTGGTCGCTGGTGTTGGTGACCACGCCGGCGGCTGTCACCCGAGTGCCGTTCACGGTCGAGTTCACCTGTACGTCGGTCACCGTGAGCAGATCTTGCGGGTTGTCGGCGCCGACGATCTGATACTCGTCGGGTCCGTCGGGTGAACAACGGAACTCGTCGGCACTCGCGCCCTCGAGAGTCGGTTCGAGGAAGGCGACCGGCGTAGACGGCGCGAGGTACTCGAGCTGGTCGTGGACTCCACCGACGATCTCACCATCGGAGATCAGCGCGCATGTGACTGCGACGACGAAGGGGTAGCCCGCGAGCAGGTTGTCCGATTCGTTCGTGACGCTCCCCACGACCGTTACCGCGAACTGGCTCTGAACGACTCGAAAGTCGGCGAAGCTCAAGAGCTGGTCGTGGTCGATCCCGAGGTCCGGTGGACCGAAGGTCCCGGGGTCGCCCGGGCGAAGCCATTCGAGGACCTCTCGGACCTTCACGTTCATCTGTGCGGGCTCGTGCTCGAGGCGGACGCCGGTCAAGTCCGAACCGCCCACGACCCCCTCCTCTCCGGGGTAGAGGTACGACGTCTCTCCCTCCACCGAATCGAGGACCTTCCCTGCAGAGTCTTTGAACGTCGCCTTCCAGCGGATGTTCACCGCGACGAGCTTCGTGGGGTTGCGCAAGATGAAGGCCGCGCTCACGTCGGATGGGCTCGCGCCCTCCACGTACCTGAACCCCTGGTCGACGATCTGGATCTTCTTGGCCGCGGCCGGTACCGCAGCACCCGCACCTACCCCGCCGATCGTCGTCGTGAGCGCAGCGATCAGTGCCAGCGCGAGGGACGCGGCGAAGGTTGCGTGCCGCTTCGATGAAGATGTCATGGGGCCACCGTACGGACGATTGGTGCGACGAGGCAGGGTCGAAGGACCCACCCTGGGCGACGAAGGGCCCCGTAGCCGCTAGGTCGATCCCTGCCGTCGCCCGTGGTCGCGCTCGGCGAGGCGCTTGAGCGTGCGCAGCTGCTTGCGCATCATCACGAGATCGCCGAGCGGCGGCACGTGCCGCATGAACCGCCATCTGCCGGGGTAGCGGGCCATCAGTCGCACGGTGATGCGTGAACGGTCGTGTGTCGTCGGCGTGACGCAATAGCTCAGTGCCAGCTCGCCGAAGACCGAGTGAGGTGCATGCAGCGTGATCGACCGATCGCGTTCGAAGCCGGCGATCTCGAAGATCGCCACGGCACGCTGCCCGATCTCGAGATCGCCGATGCCAGGTGTGAGCTCGCGGGGGCTGCGGCGCCCGAGGTTGTCGATCCAGTCGTAGCTGTACGGAGCGACCCGGAGCTGGCAGAGCCATCGCCAGACGAGCGGCGCGGGCGCGTCAACGTCGATCGCCCGATGGCAGGTCTGGTGCGGCTCTGCGATGAGGATGTCGCAGGGATAGGCCGCAGTGCGTTCGGCTTCGGTATCGCCCCAGCTGTACCCGAGTCGTGGCACTGCGTCGACAGTACCGGTGACCTGCGGTGGCGCCCGATTCGAGGAGATTGCGGCCTGAGAGGGCCCTGAAGAATCCGGTGCCGTAACTGTCAGAGGGGTCCGGTACGCTCGATCTCGTGGCCGATCAAGCACGTTTCGCCGAGCTCGCGATGCCATACATGGACGCGTTGTACTCGGCCGCGATGCGCATGACCCGCAACCCGGCCGACGCAGAAGACCTCGTGCAAGAGACGTTCCTGCGCGCGTACCGCGGGTTCGGCGGCTTCAAGGACGGCACCAACCTCAAGGCGTGGCTCTACAAGATCCTGACGAACACCTTCATCAACACGTATCGCGCGAAGAAGCGTCGCCCCGAGGAGACCGAGTTCGACGACGTCGAGGAGTACTCGCTCTACGGGCGCATGGGCGGTCTCGAAGCCGCGAACAACGAGCGCACGCCCGAGACCGAAGTGCTCGACGCCATGCCCGATGAAGTGGTGAAGGAAGCACTCGAGTCGCTGCCCGAGCAGTTCCGGATGGCGGTGCTCCTCGCCGACGTGGAGGGGTTCTCCTACAAGGAGATCGCTGACATCATGGAGGTCCCGATCGGGACGGTCATGAGCCGCCTCCATCGCGGAAGAAAGCAGCTCCAGGAGCGGTTGTGGGAGTTCGCCCGCGACCGAGGGCTGCTTCCAGATCCCGAGCCAGCGCGGGCATGAGCACGGTGACGCGGAGCGAACGCAGCGGATGAAGCGAGCGGAGCGAGGCGGAAGTAGCGGAGTGGGAGCGGAGCAAAGGGTGCGGCATTGCGAGAAGGCCTCCCATCGGATGCACCACTACCTCGATGGTGAGCTCACTGTCTGGCGCCGGTGGTACATACGCCGCCACCTCAACAAGTGCCCCCCGTGCGCGGATGGATTCGTCTACGAAGTCGAGTTCCGGATGATCATTGCGTCGCGATGTCGCGACGAGATGCCCGACGATCTGCGGCGACGCATCAGCGGCGCCATAGGCTTTGAACAGGAGGGTTCAACGTGATCGCTGACGAACAGTTCAAGTGGTTCTACTGGCTGGGCCCGCTCCTCGGGGCCGGCTGCCTGCTGATGTTGCTCAACATGTCGGTGACCTACGTACGCAAGGTCGTCATCCCGAGGTCGCGGGGCCGGCGGGTCGAGTGACCGCTCCGGCGCTCGCCGCCACGCCGTCCACTGCCGATGCGGTCGATTGGGCTTTGGCGAGGAGAGTGGCGCGGCGCGTGGCCGGCCGTGATCCACTCCAGCGCTCGTACCTTGCCGCGTCACTCGACGAGGACTTTGCCGAAGTCACCACACGCGCCGAGGCGTTGGTCGCAGATCACACCGGACTGCGTGCACCAGGCGTTGCGCGAGCGCAGGTCGTCGATCGTCAAGGCTGGGTCGACGCCAACGTCGCGTCGATGCGCCGCTTGCTCGGCCCGCTCACGGGGCGCATGGCCGAGCGCATGGTCAGCTCGCCCGTATCAGCGGTGGGTCGTCGCGTGGCCGGTACGGAGCTCGGCGTGTTGCTCGGCTGGTTCTCACAGCGCGTGCTCGGTCAGTACGACCTGCTCGTTCCCGATGACGACGGCACACCGGCCGACGACGCCGTGTACTACGTGGGAGCCAATGTGCTCGCGCTCGAGAAGCGCTTCGCGTTCCGGCCGCGCGAGTTCCGCTTGTGGATCGCCATCCACGAGGTCACGCATCGAGCGCAGTTCACAGCCGTCCCATGGATGCGCGACTACTTCCTGGGTCTCGTGCAACTGGCGCTCGGCAGCGTCGACGCCGATCCTCGCCGTCTCGTGCGCGCGTTGCTGCGCGCGGTCGACGAGATCCGCAACGGCCGCAACCCGCTCGACGAGGGAGGAATCGTTGGGCTCTTGGCCACCGATGAGCACCGCGATGTACTCGGGCGCGTGCAGGCGCTCATGTCGGTGCTCGAAGGCCACGGCAACCGGGTCATGAACGAGCTTGGTCGTGAGTACGTCGATGGGCAGGAGCGCATGGCGCGCGTCCTCCAGTCGCGTCGGAAAACGCAGGGCGTCACCGGTGTCGTCTACAAGGCACTCGGTCTCGAGTCGAAGATGCGCCAGTACGAGGTCGGTGAAGCGTTCGTCGAAGCCATCGAGCGTGAAGCAGGGCCACGCGCCCTCGACGCCGCGTGGCGCGCTCCCGAGTGCCTCCCGACGCTCGCCGAGCTCGACGCGCCGTCGACGTGGCTCGCGCGGGTGGCGTAAGCACGTCCTCACCGCATTCGTCCTAATCTCGCGACTTCTTCCGACACCGGGGGCAGTGATGAGGGTTCGAGTCGTACGGCGTCTGGGTGCGCTGGCATCCATGCTGGCGGTGCTCGGGGCGAGCATGGCGGTGCTGGTGATCACCACGGCACCGGCAGGCGCGGTGAGCGTCACGACCGAGGCCGAGTTCCGGGCCGCGTGGGAGAACACATCGGTGAGACAGATCGATCTCACCGCCGACGTCCTGATGAACTGTTCCAACGACACGTGGGTGCGCAACGGACCGAACGGCGACGAGGTGACCGTCGACGGCCACGGGTTCAGCCTCGACGGCAACAGCTGCAACGCGCAGGTCCTGCTCAGCGGCGCACAGTCGCCCGGTCTGGTCACGTTGAAGAACGTGACCGTGAAGGGCGGAAGGTACGACTGTCACTGCGCCCACGGCGGCGGCGGTATCCAGGCCAACGACGACTTGGTGTTGGTCAACTCGGCCGTCATCAACAACCTCGTGGTGGTCGAGGCTGCCGGAGGCAACACCGACACCGCGTTTGCTGCGGGGATCTACGCGGGCGGCGACGTGACCCTCACGAACTCCACGGTGTCGGGGAACCTCGCCAAGTGCTTTGCCATCTGCGCGTTGGCGCACGCCGGCGGTATCCAGGCGGGGACGCTCGTGGCCACGAACTCCACCATCAGCAACAACACCGCAGACGAGAACGGCTTCGGCGTGAGCGACGACTCGGCCGGTGGGATCGCCGCGAGCTCCATCACGCTCACGTACTCCACCGTGGCCGACAACACCGCGAGCATTTCCGCCAACGTCCGAGTCAACGGCGCGGTGGGCATGACCGTGTTCGCGTCGGTCGTGGCGAACGCTGCCGGCGGTGGCGCAAACTGCACACTGAACGGCACCACCACCACGTCGTCGGGCTACAACTACGAGCGCACGGGCTCGTCGTCGTGTGGGTTTGGCGGCGGTACGGGCGACCTTGTGCAGGCGGACGACCCGCTCCTGGGTGCACTCGGTACGAACGGTGGCGGGGTGGGCCAGACGCGAATGCCATCGTCGTCGAGTCCGTTGATCGAGCAGATCCCTCCGTCGGCATGTGACGACGCCGGTGCGTCCACGATTGTGCCGCTCGTCGACGAACGGGGAAGCCCGCGGCCGCGGGGAAGCGGGTGCGACATCGGCGCGGCGGAGGCGCCGGCGGGTTCGTTCACTCCGATCACGCCGACGCGCATCCTCGACACGCGCATCGATCTGGGGCTCACGGACGCATTCACGCCTGGGCAGACCCGAGACCTTCAAGTTGCCGGCATCACAGGGGTACCGTCGAACGCGTCCGCCGTCTTGTTGAACGTGACCGCGACAGCGGCGTCGAAAGCTGGATGGCTCACCCTGTTCCCGGCCGACGCGTCGTTGCCGACGGCATCGAACGTGAACTTCTCCGCTGGTCAGACGATTCCCAACCTGGTCGTGGTCAAGGCCGGCTTTGGTGGCGGCGGGTTGATCAAGATCAACAACAGCAGCGGGAACCCGCAGGCGGGGACCGTGGAAGTCATCGCAGACGTGATGGGGTATTACCGGGACGCGACTGCTGGGATCGCCGACGGCTTCAATGGCCTCACGCCGACGCGGATACTCGACACGCGCAACGGGACCGGGCTCTCGGGCGTGTTCGCGGCGCAACAGACTCGGCAGTTGACCGTGGGTGGCGTAGCCGGCGTGCCCGCAGACGCCGATGCGGTCGTGTTGAACGTGACCGCGACATCCCCGACCAAGGCTGGGTGGCTCACGATCTTCCCGGCGGATGCGTCGCTGCCGACGGCGAGCAACCTCAATTTTGTGGCTGGTCAGACGGTGCCCAATCTGGTGACGGTGAAGCTCGGTGTGGGTGGCGCCGATGAAGACAAGGTGAGCATCAACAACTCGGGTGGGAACCTGAATGCGGGCACGGTGCACGTGGTCGCCGATGTCGTGGGTTACTACCGCACACCAGCCGGCGGATCACTCGTGGCGATCGCGCCCCAGCGCGTCCTCGATACCCGCAACGGCACGGGCGGGGTGACTGGGCCGGTAGCTGCGCAAGGGACGATCACAGTCGATCCACAGACGGCCAGCGGCTTCGCCGCGGTCGGGGCCTATGCGGCGGTTGTGGTCAACGTGACCGTGACCGCCCCGGGCAAGGCGGGGTGGCTCACCGTGTTCCCGTCGGATGCGTCGCTCCCCACGGCATCGAACCTCAACTTCGTGGCCGGTCAAACGGTGCCCAACCTGGTGAAGATCAACGTGGGTCCCGACGGGAAGTTCAAGATCAACAACACGGGCGGTGGTGTGAATCCCGGGACCGTCCAGATCGTGGTCGACATCGTCGGGTACTACACACCGTTCACCTCGTTCTGACGAAGGACGCGTTCGTGACGCGTACCATCATCCGGTGCGCAGGATTGACGCGACACTTCTGGACGACGTCCTCGCGCGCCTCGTTGGTCTGGATCGGGTCGTTGCGCCGGTAGTTGCCGGGTGCTCGGGTGGGCCGGACTCGCTCGCATTGCTTGCCCTTGCAGCGTCGGCGGGGCTCGAACCCATCGCGGTTCACGTTGATCATGGGTCGCGCCCCGGCAGCGAGGAAGAAGCTGCTGCGGTTGCCGCCCAGGCCGAGCGACTCGGCGTTGGGTTCCGCGCCGAGCACGTAGACGAGGCGTTCGGCCCGAACTACGAGGCCCGTGCGCGCGCGGCGCGGTATGCCGCGCTGGAACGCGCTCGGATCGCCCTCGACGCGACCGCTGTGCTCGTGGGCCACACCGCCGACGACCAGGCCGAGACCGTGCTGCTCAACGTGCTGCGGGGCAGCGCGTCAGCGGGTCTCGGCGCGATGGCGGTTCGACGCGGTCACATTGTGCGACCGATGCTCAAGCTGCGCCGATTCGAGATCGAGGCGATCTGTGCCCAACTCGGGATCGAGCCCGTGCGCGACCCGTCGAACGACGACGTGGCCATGCGGCGCAACTGGATCCGCCACGAGGTACTGCCTCTGCTGTCCGACGGCGCGGGGCGCGACCTCGTGCCCGTGCTCGCCCGTCAGGCCGCGATCCTGCGCGATGAGTCGGAGTACCTCGACACGCTCGCGGCCGCGGCGTGGCCCGCAGCCGGCGCTCGCCTCGCTCGACCCCTCGCGGCGATGCCGCCCGTGCTGGCGCGACGCGCCGTGCGCCTGTGGCTCGGACCACCCCCGCCATCACTCGACGAAGTCGAGCGCGTGCTGGCGGTCGCGCGATCTGAGGTGCGCGCGACGGAAGTGGCAGGTGGGCGTCGGGTCTGGCGCAGCGCCGGACGCCTCCACGTCTCCGCCGAATAGGGTCTCTGTCGATGGAGATGCAGCGGAGGCGTGACCGGATGGTCGGGACGCCAGAGCGGAATCGACCGTAATGGTGGACGGACCTGATCCGAACCTGGGCAAGATCGTGGTCGCCGAAGATGTGCTGCAAGAGCGCATCCGTGAGCTCGGTAAGGAGATCACAGCCGACTACGCGGAGCGCGCGCCACTGTTGGTGGGCGTGCTGAAGGGCGCGTTCATGTTCATGAGCGATCTCTCGCGTGCGATCGAGCGACCGGTGGAATTCGACTTCATGGCGGTGTCGTCGTACGGGTCGGCCACGCGAACGAGCGGCGTGGTGCGCATCCTCAAGGACCTCGACCTCGATCTCACCGAGCGCGACGTGATGATCGTGGAAGACATCGTCGACTCTGGTCTCACCCTCGCGTACCTGCGGCGCAACCTTGCGGCGCGTAGCCCGCGTTCGCTCGAGGTGTGTGCGTTGTTGGTGAAGGAAGGCCTGCAGACCACCGACCTCGACCTGAAGTATGTGGGGTTCACAATCCCGCCTGAGTTCGTTGTCGGGTACGGCCTTGATGTCAACGAGCGCTATCGGAACCTCCCAGCGGTGTACGAGTACACCGGCGCATCGCCGCAGTGAAGCGAGCGCCAACAACCAAACGCCGCAACTTCCTGCTCGCAGCGATCCTCGCTGCGATCGTCGCGGTTGTAGTCGTGCAGGTGGTCAGGGCGCCTGACGACCCGATCACCCTCTCGCTCGACGATCTGCACGCCCGCCTGGCCGACGGCGGCGTCGTCGACGCCACGCTTTTCGATGAGGATCATCTGATTCAGGGGCACTTGCGCAGCGGCGCAGCCTTCGAGACCCGCTTCCCGGGTGGCTACACGGCGCGCATCACCCAGGAGATCGTCGACGCCGACAGCATTGACTTCCGCGTCGACGGGCAGCAGTCGAGCGTGTGGACCACGTTGTTGCTCGATCTGCTCCCGTTCGTGCTCATCGTGGCGTTCGTGCTGTGGTTCATGAATCGCGCGCAAGGTGGTGGCCGCGTGATGAGTTTCGGCAAGTCGCGCGCCAAGGCGTTCAACAAGGATCAGCCCACGGTCACGTTTGCCGACGTGGCCGGCCTCGACGAAGCCGTCGAAGAGCTCCGCGAGATCGAGGAGTTTCTCGAGTCGCCGGACAAGTTTCGCGACATCGGCGCCAAGATCCCCAAGGGTGTGTTGCTCTACGGCCCGCCGGGCACCGGCAAGACGCTCCTCGCGCGAGCCGTCGCCGGCCAGGCCGGGGTGCCGTTCTTCTCGATCAGCGGCTCCGACTTCGTGGAGATGTTCGTGGGGGTTGGTGCGTCGCGGGTGCGCGATCTGTTCGAGCAAGCGAAGGCGGCCGCGCCGGCCATCGTGTTCGTGGATGAGATCGACGCAGTCGGTCGCCATCGCGGTGCCGGACTCGGCGGTGGCCACGACGAACGCGAGCAGACACTGAACCAACTGCTCGTGGAGATGGACGGGTTCGATCAGCAGACCGGTGTGATCCTGCTGGCGTCCACCAACCGTCCCGACATCCTCGACCCCGCGCTTCTCCGACCCGGGCGCTTCGATCGCCAGATCGTGGTCGACCGCCCCGACCTCGAAGGCCGCAAAGCCATTCTCAAGGTCCACGCGAAGGGGAAGGCGATCGCCGCGGGCGTCGACCTGGATGTGATCGCGCGTCGCACGCCGGGGTTCACCGGTGCCGACCTCGCCAACCTGATGAACGAGGCCGCGCTGCTCTCGGCGCGTCAAGACCTCACGCTCATCGGGCTCCCGCAGCTCGAGGCCGCGAGTGAGCGCGTGATCGCCGGTCCGGAGCGCAAGAGCCGTGTGATCTCTGAGCACGAGCGCAGGGTCATCGCGTATCACGAAGGCGGTCACGCGCTTGTGGCGCACGCGCTGCCGAACGCCGACCCCGTGCACAAGATCTCGATCATCCCGAGAGGGCGCGCGCTGGGTTACACACTCACGCTGCCCACCGAAGACAAGTTCCTCGTGTCGAAGAGCGAGCTGGTCGACGAGCTCGCGATGCTCATGGGTGGGCGCACCGCGGAGGAGCTGATCTTCGCTGATCCCACGACGGGCGCGTCGAACGACATCGATCGGGCCACGACCGTCGCGCGCCAGATGGTCACGGAGTTCGGCATGAGCGAGGAGCTGGGCCCGTTGCGGTTCGGGCAGCCCCAGGGCGAGGTGTTCCTCGGTCGCGACCTCAACAACACGAAGGACTACTCCGACGAGGTCGCCGCTCGCATCGACTCCGAGGTGCGCCGGCTCGTGGAGGATGCACACCGGGTGGCTCGCGAGATTCTCGAGGCGAACCGTGAGATCCTCGAGGAGCTTGTGGCCGAGCTGGTTACTGATGAGACGATTGAATCGGATCGGGTGCAACAGCTCTTCGCGGGCGTGCAGCCGTTCACCGGGCGCGGTCTCGGTCGGGTGGGTCACGCCGCCGCGTCGGAGAAGCGCACACCCACTCGGAGAGGAACTTCGTGAGCGAGCACATCGACAAGGCGGCCATCGAGAAGGCCGTGCGCGAGATTCTCGTGGCGATCGGCGAAGACCCCGAACGCGATGGCCTGAAGCGCACTCCCGAGCGGATGGCCTCGATGTATGCAGAGATCTTCGGCGGCTTGCACGAGAACCCCGCCGAGCACCTCAACATCACCTTCGAAGCCGATCACGACGAGATGGTGATGGTGCGCGACATCGCCATGATCTCGTCGTGTGAGCACCATCTCGTGCCGTTCTCGGGGCGCGCCCACGTGGCGTATATCCCCGGACCCGACGGGCGCATCACCGGCTTGTCGAAGATCGCCCGACTCGTCGACGGGTTCGCCCGACGCCCTCAGGTGCAGGAGCGCTTGACCACCCAGATTGCCGACGCGTTGATGTCGCAGCTGAAGCCCGACGGCGTGCTCGTGATGATCGAAGCCGAGCATCTCTGCATGTCGATGCGGGGAGTGAAGAAACCGGGAGCGCTCACGGTCACATCGGCCGTCCGAGGCCTCTTCAAGACCAGTCCGGCCACCCGCGCCGAGGCGATGAGCCTCATCACCCATCCCGGAAACCGCCTCTAATTCCCTCCAGAACCCGGCCCCGGAGGGCGCGTGGCGCCGGTACGCTGCGCCGCGTGTTCGAGTGGTCGACGGTCTGTGGTGCGCGCCCCGCGGTGATGGGTGTTGTCAACGTCACCCCTGACTCCTTTTCGGACGGCGGTCGGTATCTCGATCCCGACATCGCGGTTGCGCACGGCCTCGACCTCGTGGCTGCTGGTGCTGATCTGCTCGATGTGGGGGGAGAGTCGACTCGACCCGGAGCGGATCCGGTGACCGAGCGCGACGAGCTCGAGCGGGTGCTCCCCGTGGTTCGGCGCTTGGCCGCGGAAGCAGGCGTGCCGGTGAGCATCGACACCACGAAGTCGTCGGTTGCTGCAGCTGCACTCGAGGCGGGTGCCGCGATCGTCAATGATGTGTCCGCGGGCGTGTTCGATCCCGACATCCTGGGTGTGACTGCAGCAGCTGGCGCCGGGTACCTACTGGTGCACATGGCGGGTAAGCCGCGCACCATGCAGGACGATCCGCACTACGACGACGTGACGGCGGAGGTGGGCGACTTCCTCGTTGAGCGTCTCGACGCGGCGCGCGCGGCGGGAATCGCCGACGGTGCGCTCGCAGCCGATCCCGGCATCGGCTTCGGCAAGACGGTCGAGCACAACCTCACCTTGCTCGCCGAGGTCCGGGCGCTGTGCGAGCGTGTGGGGGTGCCCGTTGCGATCGGCACGTCGCGCAAGCGATTCCTCGGCCAGCTGATGCGTGGCGTCGGTGGCCTCGGCGACGACGTGCCGGCCGGTGATCGCGACGACGCCACGCTTGCAACCGTCGTCTGGTCGGTCGATCGCGGCGCCCGGGTCGTGCGGGTCCACGACGTGCGTCCCGCAGCGCGTGCCATCGCCTTGCTCGAAGTAATGCGGAGTGAGGCCGCGTGACTATGCGTGGGCGGTGGGCGCAGGGGCTCGAGCCTCGTGGATTCGCATGGATCGTGACCGACCGTCTCGCGGCGTCGGAGCGACCCGGTGGCTTCGCGCGCAACCACCGTAAGGTCCGTCGCCAAGAGGAGTTGATCTGGTTGGTCGGGCACGGCTTCACGCACGTGCTGTCGCTGCTCGACTCCCCGCACAACTTGCATGCGTACGACGAAGCCGGGTTGCCGTACGAGCACGTACCACTCGGCCGTCATGACGACTGGCCATTGTCGCTCCAGCGCACGTTCATCACCCTCAAGAAGTGGCTCGACGATGCGCAAGAGCGCGTGCTCATCCACCACGAAGAGTTCGGTGAGCGATTGGTGGGTGTGCTCACCGGGTACCTGCTCTACGCGGGCGTTGTGCAGGAGGGTCCGCACGCGATCGTGATGATGGAGAAGATCACCGGACGCGAGCTCGGTGCACCCGGACGCGAGATCGTGGCGGCAACCATCAGCGCCGGGCTCGTCAACTCGCCGGCCTGACGCGTCATGGGCCGAATCGTCATCGCGGGTCTCCGAGAGCTTGGTGTGCACGGCGTGCTGCCCGAAGAGCAGACGCGTCCACAACCGTTTGAGGTCGACGTCGAGCTTTCGGTCGATCTCGCCCGCGCGGGTGAATCCGACGCGATCGACGACACCGTCGACTACGGCGCGGTATCGGAGGCGATCAGTCGCGTGGTGCGTACCGAGCGATACCAGCTCCTCGAGCGGCTCGCGACCCGCATCGCCGAGGTGTGTTGCACCGACGATCGCGTCACCGGCGTCGCCGTCACCGTGCGCAAGCTGCACCCGCCCGTGCGCGCCATGGTCGACCACGTCGCCGTCCGCATCGAACGGTGACCTGGGCGTACTTGGGGATCGGGTCGAATCTCGGGGATCGACTGGCCCATCTCCAGGGGGCGGTCGACGGGCTTGCGTCGACAGATGGCGTTGCGGTCACTGGCGTGTCTGGCGTGTACGCGACGGATCCCGTGGGCGGGCCTGAGCAAGGCGAATTCTTGAACGCGGTGGTTGCGATCGACACGAACCTCAGCGCTCGCGCGCTGCTCGATGTAGCGCACGGGCTCGAAGCTGCGGCCGATCGGGTGCGGGTCGAGCACTGGGGGCCTCGAACATTGGATGTCGACGTGCTGCTCGTGGGGGACGAGGAGGTCCACGAACCCGACCTCGAGGTGCCGCACCCGCGCATGTTGGAGCGGGGATTCGTGATGGCCCCGCTCGCCGATCTCGATCCCACGATCGGCCAACCACCTGGCGGCTGGCCCGGAGTGCGCCGCACCGACCTAACCTTGCGAGTGCCGTAACCGACCGGCACCCGCTTGGGGCTGGATCGAGAGGTTGCACATGGACATCGCACTCGTCGGCCCCGGTCGGGCCGGAACTGCGGTCGCCCGCGCGCTCGTCGATGCGGGCCATCGCGTCATCAGCGTCGCCGGTCGCACACCCGATGCGGAGTCTGCGCAGATCGCCGCCGACCGGTTCGACGCGCGCATCGAACCGGTGCAGTCCGTCGGGCGGGGTGCCGCCCTCGTCCTGATCGCAACGCCCGACGACGCGATCGGCGCGACCGCGAGCGCGGTCGCCCAATCGCTCGAACCCGACGCGCTGGTGATGCACGTCGCGGGCGCTCTTGGCCTCGCGCCCTTCTTGCCGCTCGTCGAGACCAGACCCGATGTGCAGGTGGGCGCCCTCCACCCGCTCCAGACCCTCCCGACTCCCGACACGCCGCTCGCCGGCGCGTGGGCCGCCGTAGCCGGTCCGCCGCTCGTCACCGAGCTGGCGCGGGAGCTCGGGATGCACCCCTTCGCCGTCGCCGACGACCACCGCGCGATGTACCACGCCGCTGCCGTCATCGCGTCGAACCATGTGGTCGCGCTGCTGGGCCAAGTCGAGCGGCTGGCCGACGCGGCGGGCGTGCCGTTCGCCGCGTTCGAGCCGTTGACGCGGTCCGCGGTCGAGCACTCCTTCGACGTCGGGCCGGCAGCCGCGCTCACCGGACCGGTCGCCCGCGGCGACGTCGCAACCGTGAGGGGGCACCTCGATGCGATCCCCGACGATGAACGCCGGTCGTATCGAGCGCTGGCGGATGCCGCGCATCGGCTCACAGGGCGCAACGACACGTCGCTGCGGGAAGCACTCGCATGATCACGCTCGAGCACATTGCGGCCGTTCGAGCCCAATGTGACGAGGTGCGGCGGGCCGGCAAGACGGTGGCGCTGGTGCCGACGATGGGCTTCTTCCACGAAGGCCATCTCACGCTCATGCGCACGGCCCGCGCCGCGCATGATCTCGTGGCGGTGAGTCTGTTCGTGAACCCCACGCAGTTCGGCCCGACGGAGGATCTCGCCGCCTATCCGCGCGACCCTGAGGGCGACACGCGTGCCGCCGCGAACGAAGGAGTGGACATTCTGTTCGTGCCGTCGGTTGTGGAGATGTATCCGCGACCCGGATTGACGAGCGTGACCGTGTCCGAGGTCGCGAAGGGTCTGTGTGGCATCTCTCGCCCTCACCACTTCGGCGGTGTCGCCACGGTCGTCACGAAGCTGTTCTCGATCGTGGGTCCGTGCACGGCGTACTTCGGCAAGAAGGACTTCCAGCAGCTCGTGGTCGTGCGCCGACTCGTCGAAGACCTGAACTTTCCGATCGAAGTCGTCGGAGTCTCGACCATACGCGAGCCAGACGGCCTGGCCATGTCGAGCCGGAACGCATACCTGGTGCGCAACGAACGCCAAGCAGCCACGGTGCTCTTTCGCGCGCTCAGCGCGGCCGTCGAGAGGATGTCGGGCGGAGAGCGCGACGCGTCCCGCGTCCGCGCCGTCGCGGTCGACCTGATCGCGGCAGAGCCCATGGCGAACCTCGAGTACGTGGAGGTCGTTCGGGCCGACGACCTCGCTCCAGTCGATCAGCTCGCCGAAGGCGTCGAGCACGTGATCGCACTCGCCGTGCGGGTTGGCACGACCCGACTCATCGACAACGCCACGTTCACGGTCGCCGCCGGTGCAGTCAACGCCGACCTCCCCAGGCTCGATCCCCTTTAGGCTCCAGTGATGCACGACGTGTTGGTGCTCGGGGGCGGTGTCGCCGGGCTGTCCGCTGCCGTGCGCGCGGCCCGCACCGGCTGCTCGGTCGTCGTGGTTACCAAGGATGTGCTCGGTGCATCGGCCACGCAGTACGCCCAGGGTGGCGTTGCGGCGGTGCTCGAGGGCGACGTCGACAGCCCCGACCTGCACCTCGCCGACACGATCATGGCCGGCGCCGGTCTGTGTGACACCGCCGCCGTCCACGTGCTCGTACACGAGGGACCGGATCGGATCCGCGAGCTCGTTGCGTTGGGGGCGCACTTCGACCGGGTTGGCGACGACGATGCGTATGCGCTCACCCGTGAGGGCGGGCACTCCGTGGCCCGCATCCTGCATGCGGGTGGCGACGCGACCGGCGCCGAGGTCGAGCGGGCGCTCGTGGCCGGGGTGCGGGCCACAGCCGCGGAGCTGCGCGAGCGGTGGTTCGCGCTCGACGTGCTCGTGGAAGGCGGTCGAGCTGTCGGTGTGCTCGTGGAGGACGACGACGGCACCCGTCAGGAGATCCGGGCGCACCACACGATCATCGCTACCGGCGGCGCCGGACAGTGCTTCGCGGTCACGACCAACCCCACGCTCTCCACCGGTGACGGCACCGCGATGGCGCTGCGCGCGGGCGTGGCGGTCGCCGACGTGGAGTTCATGCAGTTCCATCCCACGGCGTTGCACCACCCGTCGATGCCGCGCCCCTTGCTCTCGGAGGCGCTGCGCGGCGAAGGCGCGGTGCTGCGCGATGAACACGGGGTGGCGTTCATGGCCGACGAGCACCCGCTAGCTGATCTCGCGCCGCGTGACATCGTGGCCCGTGCCATCGCTCGGCGACTCGTCGAGCGGAACCTCGAGCACCTTTGGCTGGACGCGACTGCGATCCCTGGGTTCGCCACGCGTTTCCCGACGATCACGAAGGCCGTCGGGTCGATCGGACTCGACCCGTCGAAGGACTGGCTCCCGTGCGCGCCCGCCGCGCACTACGTGTCGGGTGGCGTGTGCACCGACCTCGACGGCGCAACCACCCTCCCGGGCCTCTGGGCCTGCGGCGAGGCCGCCAACTCGGGGGTGCACGGCGCCAACCGTCTGGCGTCCAACTCGTTGCTCGACGGCTTGGTGTTCGGCTCGCGCATCGTCGAAGCCATCGAGCGCGGCAAGGCCGCGCCGGACGCGACGGGCGTGTTGGGTGATCTGCTCGCCGGCGACGCAGCAGTGCCGGAGCCTCTTGGACACCCTGCCAACAGCGGGCCGCCACTCGACGGGACGGGATCCACTTCTCGCGACGCGCTTCAGCAGGTCATGACGCGGTACGCAGGGGTGCTGCGCGACGCCGAGTCGCTGCGTGGCGCGCTCAAGGGACTGCTCGCGATACGTCCGGGAAGTGAAGAGGATCGAAACCTGCGCGATGTGAGCCTGGCCCTCGTGCGAGCCGCGCTCGCCCGCGAAGAGTCGCGCGGTACGCACACCCGAATCGACTTCCCGGATACGTCGCCGGCGTTCCTCGGGCGGTTCTTCTTCACGGGATCGTCCGACCCGGTGTTCGCCCCGCTCCACGAGGTGGCCCCCACTCGATGAGCGCCGACCGCGTGCCGATGAGCGACTGCGTGGCGCCGGTTCACGCCGTGCGCGACGCGGTTGAGCTCGCGCTCGCCGAGGACCTAGGCCCGCTGGGCGACGTGACCGCGGCGTTGCTCGCTGAGAGCGCGTGCGGCAGCGCAGTCCTCAAGGCGCGCGCGTCCGGCGTTCTAGCCGGGACGGCATGTGTCACCGAGACGTTCGCGCAGCTCGACGAGGCAGTCGACGTCGCGCTGGTGCTCGACGACGGCGCCACTCTCGAGCCGGGCACGGTCATCGGCACGATCGCCGGCCCGCTGCGCCCGGTGCTCACAGGCGAGCGCACTGCGCTCAACTTCCTCTGTCATCTCTCGGGCGTCGCCACGCTTACGCACCGTTTTGTGGCAGCGGCGTCGGGGCGCGCACAGATCTGGGACACCCGCAAGACGCTGCCCGGCCTGCGCGCGCTCGAGAAGGCGGCGGTGAGAGCGGGAGGCGGTGCGAACCACCGCGGCTCGCTCTCCGACATGGTGCTGGTGAAGGACAATCACCTCGGTTCGCTCGGCGTGACGGGCGCCGTGAAGCTGGCGCGAGAGCAGGCACCCAACCTGCGCGTGGAAGTGGAGTGCGAGCGGGCCGAGCAGGTCAGAGAAGCGGTCTCGGCGGGGGCCGACATGGTCATGCTCGACAACATGACGCCCGCCGTTGCCGCGGACTGTGTGCGGATCGTGCGTGAGAGCCTGCGCCCCGACACGATCGTCGAGATCTCGGGTGGGATCACGCTCGACAACGTGGCCGACTACGCCGCGTCCGGCGCCGACGTGATCTCCACCAGTGCGATCACCCAGTCAGCGCCAGCATTGGACATCGGCCTCGATCTCACGATCCACTAGCGATCTCATGCTGCTGTGCATCGACGCCGGGAACACCCAGACCGTCATCGGTCTCTTCAACGACAAGGAGCTGGCCGACCATTGGCGTATCGCATCGGTGGTCGAGCGCACCGCCGACGAGCTCGCGCTCATGATTCAGCAGTTCCTGGGCTTCCACGGCTTCTCGTTCGAATCGCAGATCAGCGGCATGGCGATCTCGTCGGGTGTTCCCCGCGTCACCACCGAGCTGCGCCAGATGTGTGAGCGCTACTTCGGGTTCGCACCGCTCGTGCTCGAGCCGGGCATCCGAACGGGCATGCCGATCCTCTACGACAACCCGAAGGAAGTGGGTGCCGACCGCATCGCCAACGCGGTCGCGGCCTACGACCTCTACGGCGGTCCGTCGATCGTCGTTGACTTCGGCACCGCGAACACCATCGAGGCGATCAGCGCCGAAGGTGAGTACCTCGGTGGCGCCATCTTCCCCGGCATCGAAATCTCGATGAACGCGCTCTTCGAGCGCGCCGCCGCGCTGCGGCGCGTCGAGCTCGTGGAGCCGCGCCATGTGATCGGCAAGTCGACTGTCGAGTCGATCCAGTCGGGCGCGCTCTACGGGTTCAGCGGGCAATGCGACGCGCTCGTCGAGCGGTTCCAGGCCGAGCTTGGCGACTGCACGGTGGTGGCGACGGGCGGTCTCGCCGTGTCGATCATCCCGCACTCCAAGACGATCCAGCACTACGAGCCCTGGCTCACCCTCCAGGGCCTCCGCATCATCTTCGAGCGCAACCAATGACTCCCGTCGCCCAACCCGAACTTGCGTCGCCACCCCATCCCGAACGTGCGTCACTTCCCCGCGATAGTCGGGGGGAAGTGACGCACATTCGTGGGGTGAGACCGTGAGCGACGGGGCGGGCGACGGGGCGGGCGACGGGGCGGGCGACGGGACGGGTGACGGGGCGGGCGGCGGCGCGGCCTTCGAACCGCGTGATGAGCGGGCGCGGCGGATCGCCAAAGTCGACGCCCTCCGGGCGGCTGGGACTGATCCGTACCCGGTGCGATTCGACCGCACGCACACCGCGGCTGAGATGCACGAGCAGTGGGACGGCATCGAGGACGGGTCGGAGACGACTCACGAGGTGCGCGTCGCCGGCCGGCTGCTCCTCAAGCGCAGTCAGGGGAAGCTCACGTTCGGCACCTTGCGCGACGGCACAGGAACGATCCAGCTGTTCGTGTCGCGCGCCGAGGTGGGCGACTCCGTGCACGGAGCATTCGACGACCTCGACCTCGGCGACTGGATCGGTGTGAGCGGCACGGTGATGAAGACGCGCAAGGGCGAGCTGTCGGTGAAGTTGCGCGACTTCGTGCTGCTCGCCAAGGCGTTGCGACCGCTCCCCGAGAAGTGGCACGGGCTCACCGACGTCGACACGCGGTTCCGCCAGCGCTACGTGGATCTCATCGCCAACGACGACGCCCGGCGGGTGTTCGCGATCCGGTTCGACGTGGTCGCCACGATCCGACGCCTCCTCGTCGAGCAGGGCTTCGTGGAGGTGGAGACGCCAGTGCTGCACGAGCAGGCCGGTGGTGCTGCCGCGAAGCCATTCGAGACGTATCACAACGCGCTCGACACGCCTCTCGTCCTGCGTATCGCGCTCGAGCTCCACTTGAAGCGGCTGCTGGTGGGCGGGATGGAGCGCGTGTTCGAGATCGGGCGGGTGTTCCGAAACGAGGGGCTCTCCACGCGCCACAACACCGAGTTCACGATGCTCGAGGCGTATCAAGCGTTCGCTGATTACACCGACATGATGACCTTGACCGAGACACTCGTCACCGAGTGCGCGCGGGTGTGCATCGGAGGCACCACGGTCGAGGTCGACGGCACCACGATCGACCTGTCTGCTCCGTGGCCGCGCCGTCCGATGCTCGATCTCATCGAGGAGCACAGCGGTCAACGGGTGCATCCCACGATGCCGGTCGAAGAGCTCGAACGCGTGCTCGACGGTCTCGACGTCGACCACAAGCCCGGCTGGGACAGCGGGCAGCTGATACTCGAGCTGTACGAGAAGCTCGTCGAGCCGAAGATCACCGCTCCGGTGTTCGTGTGCGACTACCCGCGCTCGGTGTCACCGCTTGCCCGCGTCCATCGGGAGGATCCGGCGCTCGTCGAGCGTTTCGAAGCCGTCGTCTTTGGTCGTGAGCTCGCCAACGCGTTCAGTGAGCTCAACGACCCCATCGACCAGCTCGGTCGGTTCGAGGACCAGGCGAAGCTGGCCGCGGCCGGCGATGAAGAGGCGCACGGCGTCGACGCCGACTACGTGCGCGCTCTCGAATACGGGTTGCCACCATGCGGTGGGCTTGGCATCGGCATCGATCGGCTCGTGATGCTGATCGCAGGCGTTACCACCATTCGTGAAGTGATCCTGTTCCCCCATCTCCGTCCTGAGGCCGGGCATGATGAACCGACCGAGGTTGAGGGGGGAGACAACTCGTGAGAGTGCTCGTCACCGGCATGGGCGGAGAGCTGGGCACGCGCGTCGCGCAGCTCCTCGAAGCCCGCACCGATGTCGACGACATCGCCGGTTGCGACTTCGTGCCACCGCGGCGCCGTCTGCACCGAGCGCACTTCGCCCGTATCGATCCTCGCGACCACGATCGGCTCACGCAGTTCGTCAGCGACTTCGAGCCCGACGCCATCGCCCACTTCGGCGTGTACGAGCCTCACTCGCGCATGTCGCCCGACGAAGCCGCCCACGCGTCGGAGTCGTGCACCGTGCACGCGCTTGGTGCCGCCGAACGCACCGGCCGACTCGCGCGCATCGTGGTTCGCTCCGCGATCGACGTGTATGGCCGCGGCCGTGGGCATCCGCTCGTGCCCGACGAACGGGCGCCGCTGGCGCCGACCAGCCCCTACGGCCGCACCTGCCTCGACGTGGAGTCGGTAGCCGCCGGCATCGGCCGTCGCCTCGACATCCCGGTCGCAGCGCTGCGGTACGCCGTGGTCGCGGGTTCGCATGTGCCCAGCCCGCTCGGCCGCCTGCTCCGCTTGCCGGCTGTGCCGGTGCCGGCGTTCGCCGATCCTGCGTTCTCGTTGCTCGACCAGGAGGACGCCGCGCGCGGCATGGTCGAGGCACTGGTGCGCGGATTCGATGGACCACTCAACCTGGTTGGCCCCGGCGCTACGAGTCCGTGGCAAGCGGTGCGATTGGGTGGGCGCATCCCGATTCCGGTGACCGGACCTGGATGGGCGGTGGCATGCCGCGCGGCGGAGCTGGCGGGCGCACCCATCCCGCCGCACGTGCTGGAGCTGATGTGCCACGGGAGCGTGAGCGACGCCAGCCAAGCAGTCGACGCGCTCGAGCTCGGATTCATGGTGCCGACCCAAGAAGTGCTGGCCGACCTGTTCGAGTGGGCCACCGTCACCAAGCTGCCGGAACAAGCGAGGGTCGCGTGAGACGTTCGGCACTCGCGCCGAACTATGGGATCGACGCTGACCGCGTGCTTGCGACCGACGGCGTGGTGGACGCGTTCCGTCGCCGGCTCGACGGGCGCTATGCCGTCGACGAGTTTGGCGGCGATCCACATCTCACCGATGTGCTGGCGCGGGCGGTAAGTCCGGTGCAAGTGCGCGTGGAACATGCCGAGAACATCCCGCGCACCGGTCCGGCATTGCTCGTGTCGAACCGTGGCATTGGTGTGGTCGAACCGGTGGTGCTCGTGCTTGCCGTGCGCCGCGCCGCCGGCCGTCGCCTGCGGGTGATCGGCGCACCTGAGCTTCCCGTGCTCGGCCCTGTGCTGCGCAAGGTCGGTGCGATCGGGTACCGCCCCGACGACGTCGCTGCGCTCCTGCGCGCCGGGCACCTTGCCGCCGCGCCACTCTCGCCCACCTGGTTGCGTGGTGGCGTAGGTGAGCCGCCGCGTGCACTTCTGGCGGCGACCTTGGGGTTTCCCGTCATTCCGGTGGTGGTGCGACCCGGCGGTCCGCTCGGACTGCCGCTGCGCCCGTGGCGCGTCGTGGTCGGCGAGCCGCTGCTTCCACCGGCGGGCACCGAAGCCGACGATCCGCTGGCCGCGGCCGAGATCTCCGAAGCCGCTCGCGAAGCCGTGCACAATCTGCTGGCGGCTACCTGATGCGCACCATCACCGTCGCCGACGGGACCACGATCGGGTACCACACGTACGGGCGCGAGAGCGGTGAGCCGTTGCTCTTGATCCAAGGGCTCGGCGCCGACTCGCGCGGCTGGGCCCTCCAACGGATCGCCTTCGGTCGACGCTTTCGTTGCATCGCGGTCGACAACCGCGGTGTCGGCGGTTCGGCAGACGCCCCTCGGCCCTACTCGCTCGTCGATATGGCCAACGACGCAGTCGCGGTGCTCGACGCTGAGGGCGTCGACTCCGCGCATGTGATGGGCGCGTCGATGGGTGGCGCGATCGCGCAGTTCCTCGCGGTCGAGCATGCCGAACGCGTGCGCTCGCTCGTCTTGGCCTGCACGGCGTGCAAGCACCACGACTGGCGTCGGGAGCTGCTCCAGGAGTGGGCCGACGCCGTCGAATCGCGCGGCATCGGCGCCCTCGCGAGCGACGGGCTTCACTGGCTCGTCGGACCGAGATTGCGTCGCCGCTTCGGGAACTGGCTCAACCTCATGGCGCGGGTCGTGCTCCAGTCGAGTCCGGAGGCCTTCGTCGCTCAGGTGCAGGCGATCCTCGACGCACCCGACGACGTGCGCTTCGAGCTGTGTCGAGTGGACGTACCCGCACTCGTGATCACCGGCAGCCAGGATCTGCTCACTCCGCTCGGCGACGCCGAGGAGCTCCACGAGCTCATCCCCGGCTCACGCCTCGTTGAGCTGCGCGGCGCCGCGCACGCGCTCATGGTGGAAGCGCCCAACGCGTACAACGCCGCAGTGCTCGGGTTCCTCACCGAGATCGCGGCACCCTCCCAGTTCGCGTCGTGACCCCGCGCCTTCGCGGCGTCTTCGTCGTCGCCTGCGCAGTCCTTACGTTTTCGGCGCTTTCCGCGTGCTCGAACGACGGACGCGGTCGCGCGACCACAACCACCACGAGCACCACACTCCCGCCTGCACCTCGAGTGCTCGTGCTCGGTGACTCCAACCTCTTCGAGTCGGGTGCCGAGGTGGATGCCGCGCTGCGCGACGCGGGCTTCGAGCCCACGTCACGCGGTGTGCCGAGCTACGGGTTGAAGGATCTCGACGACTACTGGCTCGTGGAGCTGCCCGCGCTGCTCGAGCCGGATCCCGACGTCGTCGTGGTCGGACTCGGCACGAACGACACCGGGAGCGGCGAAGATGTGGCGCGGTTTCCCGATCGTCTCGACCGGATGATGGAGGAGATCGGTGACCGTCCGGTGGTGTGGATCACCCACGTCGACGACCGCCCGGCTGCACCCGCGAGCGCCGGCCGTGCGATCAACGCGGCGATCCGTGCCGCCCCCGATCGTTGGCCGAACCTCACCGTCCTCGATTTCACGCTTGTGATGGCCAACGACCCGACAATCCTCAGTGCCGACACCCTGCACTTCACACCGTCGGGCCGGCTCGTCTACGCGCAGAAGATCGCTGAAGCAGTGACTGCCGTACACCAGGACTAACGGTCGCGGCTGACGAGTCCGCCCACTTCGTCACACGCTGGACGGTTCCTTGTCGAGATGTGCCATTGGTCTTCTCATCCAGGCCAAACGCGGCGAGTGCGAGAGACCTCTGTGCTCCCGCGTTGAGGTCCTTCTACACTGGAGGCATGTCGGTGACCGTCGAGCTCCCCGAACACATCGTGAGCCGGCTCGAAGCTGAAGCGAATCGCCGCGGCGTCAGTATCGACGTCGTCGTTGCCGAGCTCGTTGCACAGCTTCCTGCGAAGCGTTCTGCCGCTCAGACGGGAAGGCTTGCCTTCGTCGGGGCGGGCGCCTCTGCTTCGGGGATCACGCATCGAATCGACGAACTCTTGGACGGTGGGTTCGGGCGAGGCTGAGCGTGCTCCTCGTCGATACCGGCGTGCTCGCCGTGGTGCGGCCGAAACACGCAGTGTCATTCGAGTTGGTCCCGTGAGGTGCCGCGACGGGACCAACGACCGGACTAACGGTCGCGGCTGACGAGTCCTTCGACCAGGCGGTTGAGGCCGGCGGTCACGGTGGCGTCGAGGCTCTCGGCGCCGGTGAGTGCTTCGGCC
>CAMDCC010000010.1 GCA_945889545.1 Bifidobacterium breve
GGCTACGGCTACCTGTTCGCGTCGTGGGGAACCGGTGGTGTGGCCGGTAGCCCTGTCTTCCGCTCTTGGCGCTGCGCGCCGAGCCGCTCGGGCTACGGCTACCTGTTCGCGTCGTGGGGAACCGGTGGTGTGGCCGGTAGCCTCTGGTAGATGCCAGCGGCTCAGACCTTTTGGATCGAGACGCTTGGCTGCCCGAAGAACGCGGTCGACACCGACAAGGCGCGCGCCTCGCTGCTCGCCGACGGACTCGAGCCGGCCAGCGCACCTGAGCACGCCGATCTCGTCGTGGTGAACACGTGTGCGTTCGTGGAGTCGGCTCGCCGCGAGTCGGTCGAGACGATCCTCGCCCTCGCCGATACCCGCCGAGCGGGAGCGAAGCTCGTGGTCACCGGCTGCCTCGCCGAGCGTGAAGGTGCCGAGCTCGCGGCGGCAATCCCCGAGGCCGACGCGGTCATCGGATTCTCGGGCGAGGGCGATCTGAGCTCCGTGCTGCTCGACATGCCGAAGCGCAAGCCGATCGGTGTCCGCGACCTCCACGAGCTCCCGAGGGCCGCGCCGACCGCACCCTGGGCCTACGTGAAGGTGGCCGAGGGCTGCGATCGCGCGTGCACGTTCTGCGCCATCCCGTCGTTCCGGGGGAAGCAGCGGTCGCGCACACCCGACTCGCTGATGGAGGAGTCCCGTACGCTCGTGGACGGCGGGGTCGCGGAGCTGGTGCTCGTGGCCCAGGACCTCGCTTGGTACGGGCGCGACGCCGGCGAGCCCGGCGCGCTCGCGCCGCTGCTCCGCCGGCTCGACGCCGAGCTTGGGCCGCTCGGCCTGCGCCGGATCCGCCTCCTCTATCTGTATCCGAGCGAAGTGCGCGACCCGCTCGTGTCCACGATGCTCGAGCTGGCGACCGTCGTTCCCTACTTCGATCTCTCGCTCCAGCACGCCGACCGCGCGCTCCTCAAGGGTATGAAGCGTTGGGGGAGCGGCGACCGTTTCCTCTCGATGATCGAGGGCATCCGCGCCCAGGAGCCCGATGCCACATTCCGCTCATCGTTCATCGTCGGCTTCCCCGGTGAGCGCGAAGCCGAGCACGACACGTTGCTCGGTTTCCTCGCCGCCGCCAGCCTCGACTGGGCTGGATTCTTCTCGTACTCCGCGGAAGCGGGCACGCCCGCGGCCACGATGGATGGCGCGCCGCTCGCTCAGGTCGTCGCCGAGTGGCTCCGCGAATGCGACGAGGTGCAATCACCGATCACCGAAGCGGCGCGTGACGCGCTCGTGCGTGCCGGCGCCGTCGTTGAGGTGCTCGTCGACGGGATCGACGAGGACACCGGCGATCCCGTCGGGCGCACGCATCGGGAAGCGCCCGAGATCGACGGCGTGGTCCGGCTCGACGGGGCAACGGCGCGGCCCGGATTGATGGTGCGGGCCAAGGTCACCGAGGCACTGGGCGTCGATCTCGTCGCCGAACCGTTGGAGTGGCGAGCGGCTGACGGCACCACCGGGGGGCACGACAAGCCAGCGAGTGCGACCAAGACAGTCGAGGTGATGGCGTGACGGCTCGCCGGCCCCGCGAACGGGGTGAGCTTGCTAGCGAGCTGGCCGCGGCGACGAGCGAGCTGGTCGAGGTCACTACGGAGCGGGTGCGAAAGTTCAGCGAGACGGCAATCAGAACGCCGGCCAACGCCGTCACGTTCCTCCGCCTCGTGTTCAGCATCCCGGTGCTCGTGTGGATCCTCCAAGAGGGCCATTCCACATGGGGCACGTTCACGGGCTGGCTGATGCTCTGGGTCACCGACTGGCTCGACGGCTGGCTGGCGCGGCGAGACGGCACCACGCGATCGGGCGCATTCCTCGATCCGCTGGCCGACAAGGTGCTCGTGCTCGGCGGCTTCATCGCGCTGGCGATCAACAACAAGTTTGGATGGATCCCGGTGGGCATCGTGGCGGCCCGCGAGATCTTCATCTCCGTGTTCCGGATCGTCGAAGGGCGGCGCGGTGTGTCGTTCCCGGCGCGTTGGCTCGGCAAGTGGAAGGTCAACATCCAGTTCCTCGCGGTTGCGCTGGTGCTCTTCCCGCCGACGGCCGACAACCCCGGCGTGCATGATGGAGCGCTCTGGACCGCGGTCGCCTTCTCCCTCGCGTCGGCGGTCGACCTCGTCTACACGGCATATAGGGATTACGAATATGCGAGCTGACGTCCTGGCCATCGGTACCGAGCTGCTGCTCGGGCAGATCGTTGACACGAACAGTGCATGGATCGGCGAGCAGCTCGCGACCATCGGCATTGATACGTACGACCATCGCAAGGTCGGCGACAACCTCGACCGCATGATCGAGGCGTTGCGCGATCTGCTGCGCGAGGCGGATGCCGTCATCGTGTGCGGTGGCATCGGCCCCACGCCCGACGATGTCACCCGTGAGGCAATCGCTGCGGTGATGGGTGTGGAGCTGGAGCGACGCGAGGAGCTCGTCGAGCACATCGCCAAGCTGTTCGGCATCCGCCAGCGCGACATGCCGCAGAACAACCTGCGCCAGGCCGACATCCCGATCGGCGCCGAGCCCATCCCGAACCCGATCGGCACGGCGCCGGGTGTGCGCGCCGAGGTGACGGGCGAAGACGGGAAGAAGCGCGTGGTCTATGCGGTGCCTGGTGTGCCGTACGAGATGCAGCAGATGGTGAACGACTTCGTGTTGCCCGACCTCCTCGAGCTGTCGGGGGAGCGGGCGGTGATCGTGTCGCGGTCGCTCAAGACGTGGGGCACGTCGGAGTCGGGGCTGGCCGAGATGATCGCCCACCGCGTCGATGCGCAGCAGAACCCCACGATCGCGTTCCTCGCTCGCGGCATCGAAGGCCTCTACGTGCGGCTCACCGCGAAGGCGGCGACCAAGGACGCCGCAGCCAAGCTCATCGAGGACGAGGAGCGCGAGCTGCGCAAGATCCTGGGGGACCTCGTGTTCGGCGTCGACGACGAGACGATGGAGAGCGCGGTCCTGGATCGTGTGCGCGATCGCGGCTGGACGCTCGGCGTCGCCGAGTCGGTCACAGGTGGGATGGTCGGGACTCGGTTGTCCGACGTGCCCGGCGCCAGCGATGTGTTTCGCGGGTCGATCGTGTCGTACGCCACCGATGTGAAGCGCTCGGTGCTCGGAGTGACGGCCGAGAACGTCGTGAGCCTCGAGTGCGCGAAGCAGATGGCCGAAGGCGCGCAGCGAGTGCTGGGTGCCGACGTCGGCATCGCGGTCACGGGCGTCGCCGGTCCCGCCGAGCAGGACGGCCAAGCGGTTGGGACGGTGTGCTTTGGGCTTGCGGTGCCGGGCGCGCCAACCGAAGCCGTAGAGACACGGTTGCCAGGCGACCGGATCCGCATCCGCCAGTTCGGCACGATCTCATTGCTCAACCTCGTGCGCCTGCGCCTCGACGCCTTGCCGTGAGGCGAGCGCCCGCGGCGCAGGTACCCTGCGCCGCAGCGAGCCGGGCCGGAGCGGCCCGGCGCCGCAGGCGCCAGGAGCGGAAGAGGTGAGCACAACCGGCCGCGCGTTCGTCGCGGTCGTGCCATCCGACGAGGCGCTCGACGCAATCGACTTCGCGACCGCGTCGCTCCGTGGCTCAGTACCCGACGCGCGTTGGACGATGCGCGACCAATGGCACGTCACGCTCCAGTTTCTCGGAAACCACGTCGACCTCAACGCGGTTGCCGGCGCACTGGGCGCGCTCTCGGAGGTTGGCGGCGATGCCCGCCTCGGTGGTGGGGGTGCGTTTCCCGGCGAGGGGCGCGGCCGCGTGCTGTGGCTGGGCCTCGCTGAGGGCACGGAGCTGGTCGGTCGGCTCGCGAGCGCTGTCGGCACGCTGCTCACACCCGTTGGCTACGAGCCCGACACTCGTCCGTTCCACGCGCATCTCACGCTCGCACGACTGAAGGCACCGAGTGATCTGCGTGTGGTGGTCGCCGCACTCGATGCGATGGCGATTGGTCCGGCGTGGCCGGTCGATGAGGTGGTGCTGTTCCAGAGTCACACCCGGCGCACGGGCGCCGAATACGAAGAGCTCGCGCGCACTTCGCTCGCGCCCAGGACGGCACCCAGTGATCGTGACGGCGCGCCGGTAGGCTGACGCGCTCCCATGCTGGACGACGCGAACAAGGTGCCGCGCGGCACGACGGTGCGCACCGGTGTGTGCATCGTCGGTGGCGGGGCCGCGGGTATCACGCTTGCCCGCGAGCTCGCCGGCGGACCGCACGACGTGGTGCTGCTCGAGAGCGGCGGCTTCAAGTACGCGGAGTCCACGCAGGACCTCTACGACGGGTCGGTCAGCGGCATCCCGTACGACCTCGACGCCACGCGGCTGCGCTTCTTCGGCGGATCCACCAATCACTGGGCCGGCCAGTGTCGACCACTCGACCCGAGCGACTTCGAGGCCCGCGACTGGGTGCCCGGGAGCGGTTGGCCGTTCGGGCGCGACACGCTGGAGCCCTACTACGAGCGGGCGCAACCGATGTGCAACCTCGGTCCGTTCGACTACGACGCGCCGTCGTGGATCGACCGACTCGACGGCGTGCAGGCCCTCTATCCCGCCGGTGACACGCTCGACACGGCGGTGTTCCAAATCGCTGGGGGTACAAACTTCTCCACGAAGTACAAGAAGCAGCTCGTCAAGGCCCGCAACGTTCGGCTCATCATGCACGCCAACGTCGTGAATGTGCGGACCGATGGGGGACGGGTAGTCGGCGTCGATGTGCGCACCCTCGAAGGTAACGAGTTCGCCGTCGACGCGACCATCGTGGTGCTCGCCACCGGTGGGATCGAGAACGCCCGGACGTTGCTCGCCTCACGTGATGCCAGTCCGGCCGGCGTCGGGAACGATCACGACCTCGTCGGCCGGTATTTCATGGACCACACGTCGGTTGCCGTCGGGCAGATGGTCCTTGCCGACCGCGCGCCCGACCCGGAGCTCTACTTCTTCGTCGGGGTCGACCTCGCCGATGCCGGCATCCCCGATCTGGCGAACGGGATTCGCCGGACCTTGTTGGGTGCCTTCGCGCTCACGCCGGCCGCGGCGGCGGCGAACCAGATCCCGGCGTTCAGTGCTTCGATCAATCCGCCCGTCGGCCAGGTCGGCGACACGATTCACGATCCCGACATCACCGGTCTCATCGGCGCGGTCGAGGGTCGTGGCCCGACGCGTGCGCCGAAGGAGATCGTCGTGTACGGCGGCGAGGTGCAGCACGCGACCGACAGCTTCGAGATGTTGGTGAACATGGAGCCCACGCCGTCGCCCGACAGCCGGGTCACGCTGTCCGACGATCAGGACGCGCTCGGCCTGCCGCGTGCCCACCTGAACTGGGCGATCGATCCGAGCGACTGGCAGTCGATGGAGACGGGGGTGGAGGTGATGGCCCGCGAGCTCGGACGGCTCGGTCTCGCACGCCTGCACCGCAGCCCGGCTGAGCGACCCGACGTCGTCTACGGCAACCACCACATGGGGACCACGCGCATGCACGCCGACCCGACGCTCGGCGTGGTCGACGCCGACTGCCAGGTGCACGGCGTCGCCAACCTCTATGTCGCGGGCAGCTCCGTGTTCCCCGCGGTCGGCTTCTCGAACCCGACGCTCACGATCGTGGCGCTCGCGCTCCGCATGGCCGAGCGCATCGATCAGGTGCTGGCCACATGAGCACCGTCGGGCGCCGCGGCTTCCTCGGCGGTCTGGCCGGCGTGCTGGCCGCAGCGGCAACGCCGATCGGCTGGGTGGGTCGCGCCTCCGCGGCTGCTCCCGAAGCTACGAGCCCGGCCGAAACGTTGGCGCGGTTGTTCCGTGACGCCGCCGGCACCAAGCGGATAGGGGAGGCCTACCTCGCGGTCGCGCCCGAGGAGGGTGACGCCTCGGTGCTGTTCGCCGCGCTCGCACCCGAGGGGGAGGCACCCGACGAGTGGTGGGCGGGTGTGAGCGTGCGCGACCTCCGTCGCACGATGCGAGCCGCCGCCCACGCCGACTTCGCCGCCAACGCCGTCGTCGACCTCGAAGGCTGGCAGCTCGCCCGCACCGAGTGCCGCCTCGCCGCCCTCTTCACCCTGACCCGGTAGGCCGTGCGGGGCCTCAGCCCCCAGGTTCCTTCAGGTCCTTGACCCCGAACGGGTGTTCGGTTAGGGTCTTCCAGACGTGGAATTCCACGGGCGTAACTCACTGGCGTACCTTGGGGCTGGGCCCCAAGCCAGGCCAGTGGTGGGGGACTGTCACACCCCCGTCGTACAACTGCATCTCGCTTCCCCTAATCGAACCCAAGAGTCCCCGGGAGGACCCAGTGGAAAGTCAGCAGGCACTCGAGATGGCACTCGGTCAGATCGAGAAGCAGTACGGCAA
Organism: Bifidobacterium breve; assembly: GCA_945889545.1. Lineage (GTDB taxonomy): Bacteria > Actinomycetota > Acidimicrobiia > IMCC26256 > PALSA-555 > SHVJ01. The sequence continues at coordinate 6,353 of CAMDCC010000010.1, forward strand.
GGGCGCCATCATGAAGCTCGGCGAGCAGGGCCATGTGGGTGTCGCCGCCATCTCCACCGGCGCGCTGGCCCTCGACCTGGCGCTCGGCATCGGCGGGCTGCCCCGAGGCCGGGTCGTCGAGATCTACGGGCCGGAGTCGTCGGGGAAGTCCACCCTCGCGATGCACGTGGTCGCCGAGGCTCAGCGCAACGGCGGCATCTGCGCCTACATCGACGCCGAGCACGCCATGGACCCGGTGTACGCCGCGGCCATCGGCGTGAACGTCGACGATCTCTACATCTCCCAGCCCGACACGGGGGAGCAGGCGCTCGAGATCACCGACATGCTCATCCGGTCGAGTGCCCTCGACGTGATCGTCATCGACTCGGTGGCCGCACTCACGCCCCGGGCCGAGATCGAGGGTGAGATGGGCGACACACACGTCGGCCTCCAGGCTCGACTCATGAGCCAGGCGTTGCGCAAGCTCACCGCCAACCTCAACAAGTCCCGCACGATCTGCATCTTCATCAACCAGCTGCGGGAGAAGATCGGCGTGATGTTCGGCTCGCCCGAAACCACGCCCGGCGGTCGTGCGCTGAAGTTCTACTCGTCAGTCCGTCTCGATATCCGGCGAGTGGAGGCGATCAAGGACGGTGCCGAGATGATCGGCAACCGCACCCGCGTGAAAGTGGCGAAGAACAAGGTTGCGCCACCGTTCAAGATGGCCGAGTTCGACATCATGTACGGCAAGGGAATCAGCCGCGAAGGCTCAGTGCTCGACGTCGGCGTCGATCTCGACATCGTGAAGAAGTCGGGTGCGTGGTTCACCTACGAAGGTGAGCAGCTCGGTCAGGGTCGGGAGAACGCAAAGCAGTTCCTCTCCGACAACATCGACATGATGCTGGAGATCATGGAGAAGATCCGGGTCAGCGCCGGCCTCGGTGATGACGACATCGACCTCACCGCGACCACCGACGAGCCGGCCGACGCGTTGAACGATGCGCTGAACGACGACCTGACCGACGAGATTGCCCCGGCCCCAGTGGCCGAGGTCATGGCCGAGGTCGTGACCGCGACGCCGGCGAAGCCCAACGGCAAGTCGTCGGCCAAGACCAAGGCCGACATCGGCGCTCAGCTGTAGGTCAGCTGCTCTCAGCCCAACCGTTCGACCAACAACCCAGCCCAGCCCACGAGTGGTGACGGGGTCCGCCCCCGTCACCACTCGCGTCCTGCCTCTTTCACTCGCTCCGCGCACGACCCGATTCCGAGCAAGTGACGCATTGCCACCAAATACGCGGCAAAGCGTCACTTGCTCGATTGTTGGGAGATGCCGTGCCTCGGTCAGAGGACCGCGCGGAGGATGGCGGCGGTGCCGGCGATGGCCGAGAGGGCGAGCATGGCGGGGCGGAGCCAGCCGCCGTCGACGTGGCCGTGCAGGTGGCGGCTGATCCAAAGACCGGCCGCCATCACCGGCAAGAGTGTGAGTGCGAAAAGCACCTGGTCGCCGGTGATGGTCTCGGCGGCGATGTACCCGATGACCGAGAGCGATGCGCTGGTCAAGAAGAAGGCACCGAGCGTCGAGCGGGCGATCGGTCCGGTGCGGTGCTGGAAGAGGAGTGCGACGGGCGGGCCGCCGACTGCGCTTGCCGTGCCGAACAAGTTCGAGATGAAGCCGGCCATCAACGCGGTGAAGCGGTTTGTGGGGACGGGCGGTGATGCGACGCTCAGGAACACGCCGGAGAGCACCGTGGTGCCCACGATGATCGACAGCGCGTTTCGGTCGGCGGCGCTCACGATGATGAGACCGAGACCCGTGCCGGGGACCGCACCGGCGAGCATCCACGGCAGTGCCACACGATCGACGGCGTGGTGCTCGCGGAGGAGCGTGGTCACCGCGATGGGCAGCGCGAGCAGCACGAGCGTCGCCGGCAGGGCCGCCGGCTCGATGATCGCCACGAACGGCGCTGAGATCATGTTGAGCCCCACGCCGATCGAGCCCTGCACCACCGAGCCGAACAGGACCACCGTTCCCACGGCGCAGTACTCGAGGACACTCACGTGCATGGCCGGGAGCCTACGAGGGGGTCACCCGTAGACTGCTGGGAATGACGCGCCGCTTCCTCGTCCGCACCTACGGGTGTCAGATGAACGAGCACGATTCGGAGCGCATCGCGGGCTTGCTCGTTGCTGACGGCATGGAGGCGACCGACGACCTCGAAGCCGCCGATGTCATCGTCCTCAACACGTGCTGCATCCGGGAGAACGCCGACAACAAGCTCTACGGCCACCTCGGCCGACTCAAGGAGCTGAAGGCTCGACGCCCCGAGCTCCAGATCGCCGTCGCTGGGTGTCTGGCCCAGAAGGACCGTGAGGTCGTGATGCAGCGGGCGGGCCATGTCGACGTGGTCTTCGGCACGCACAACCTCGGTCGGGCCGCCGAGCTGATCGAGCAAGCCCGCATGGATGGCCCGATTGTCGAGATCCTCGACGAGCACGATGCCGATCCTGCGGTGCTTCCGGCTCGACGGGAATCGCCCCACTCGGCGTGGGTGACGATCCAGATCGGTTGCGACAATTCGTGCACGTTCTGCATCGTGCCGATCGTGCGCGGCCCAGAGATCAGCCGCCGACTCGGCGATGTGGTGCGTGAGGTCGGCGAGCTCGCGGCCGACGGCGTGAGCGAGATCACGCTCCTGGGCCAAAACGTCAACTCGTACGGCCGCGACCTCGGCGCGGGTCAATACCGGCCACAGTTCGCCGACCTGCTGCGCGAGGTCTCCGCCATCGATGGCATACGCCGCGTGCGGTATACGTCGCCACACCCGAAGGACCTCCGACCCGAGACGATGGCCGCGATGGCCGAGAGCGACGCCGTCTGTGAGCACCTGCACCTGCCGTTGCAATCGGGGAGCGACCGCACGTTGGCGCGCATGCACCGCGGCTACACCGCCGACCGTTATCTCGAACGGCTCCGGGCGGCGCGTGCGGCGATCGACGACCTCGCCGTCACCACCGATCTGATCGTCGGATTCCCGGGCGAGACCGATGCCGACTTCGAGCGCACGCTGGCTGTCGTCGACGAAGCGTCGTACGACGCGGCCTATACGTTCGTGTTCTCGCCCCGGCCGGGAACGCCAGCGGCAGAGATGGTTGACGACTTCGTGGCACCCGAGGTCGTCAAGGAGTGGATGACCCGACTCATGGAAGTGGTGGAAGGCCACGCGCTGATGCACCACGAAGCTCGAGTGGGACGCGTCGAAGAGGTATTGGTGGAGGGGCCATCGAAGACCGATCCCACTCGGCTCTCCGGACGGACCCGACAGAGCAAGCTCGTGCACTTCCCAGCCGACGAAGCTGCAGTTCCGGCCGGGAGCTACGTGCAGGTCCGAATCACGCGCGCAGCACCACATTGGCTCGCAGGTGAGCTCGCCGAGCAGCCACGAGCTCCACGCCCGACACGGGTGCTGATCCCAGTCGCGGCCGGCTGAGGAGACGTTGACGACGCACCTGGCGCTCGTCGGACCCACGGCGTCGGGCAAGTCGGACTTGGCGCTCGGAGTTGCCCGCGCACTGGGTGACATCGAGATCGTGTCGGTCGACTCGATGCAGGTGTACCGGTGTCTCGACATCGGCACGGCGAAGCCGTCGGCCGAAGTGCGCGCAACGGTGCCGCATCACATGATCGATGTGGCTGAGCCTGAAGAAGACTGGTCGGTTGTGCGCTTCCAACAGGAGGCCCGCACGGCCGTTGCCGACATCGAGCGCCGCGGCCGGCGGGCCTTGCTCGTGGGTGGGACGGGCCTTTACGTGCAAGCGGTGGTCGACGATCTGCGCTTCCCCGGCGAGAGCCTGGAGCTGCGCGCCGCGCTGGAAGCCCGGACGGCGGAGCCGGGAGGAGTAGCCGCTGCTTACGCAGAGCTGGAGGCCGCCGACCCCGTGGCCGCGGCGCGCATCGATCCGCACAACGCGCGCCGGATTGTGCGCGCGCTGGAGGTGATCCAACTCACTGGTGAGCCGTTCTCGTCGTTCGGGCCCGGCGTGGGCGTGTTCGGGCCGACCGCGTTCCCGGTCCACCTTGCCGGTGTGTGGCTCCCCCGAGAGGCGCTCGCACGTCGCATTGAAGCGCGGGTCGCGGCGATGCGCGCGGCGGCGTTGCTCGACGAGGTGCTCGCACTCCAAGGACGGCTCTCACGCACCGCCCAGCAGGCCATCGGCTACAAGGAGCTCCTCGGTGTGCTGGAGCACGATGGCGACATCGACGAGGCGTTCGCCATGACCGCACGTCGGACCCGGTCCTTCGCCCGCCGCCAGCGGATGTGGTTCCGGCGAGACCCGCGCATAACCTGGCTGGGCGCGGCCGAGAATCCATGCACCGTGCTCCCGGCGCTCCTGGCATTGTGGGGGTCATGAGGCTCGGACATGCTGCGCAGGTACCCTGCGCCGCCCGAGCCGTGGCCCGAGCGGCCCGGCGCCGTAGGCGCCGTGAGCGGAAAAGGTGACCTTGCACCTCAGCAAGCTCCACGGCACGGGGAACGACTTCCTCGTGACCGTCGCGCTCGACGGCGAACCCGCGCCCGACGCCGCGGTGGCGCGCGCGCTTTGCAATCGGAACCGGGGTGTTGGCGCGGACGGCCTCATCACGTTGCGGCCGGGAGCCGACGGCGCCGACTGCACGATGGAGCTGCGCAACGCCGACGGCGGCATCGCCGAGATGAGCGGCAACGGCGTGCGCTGCCTCGCCTGGGTCGCACATCGCGAAGGACTGGCTCACAGGGACGGACTGACCGTAGATACCGGCGGGGGCAGACGGGCGGTGCGGCTCGAAGTGGTGGACGGTGTGGTTCGCGCGGCGACCGTCGACATGGGGCCGGTCACGTTCGAACCGTCACAGATCCCGTTCACCGCTCCGAGCGCCTTTGACCTCGAAGCCACGTTCCACGGGACGACCTATAGAGGGGATGCGGCGGGCGTCGGGAACCCCCACTTCGTGCTCCTCGTCGACGACATCGCCACCGCCCGGGTCACGCAGCACGGGCCCCACCTCGAAGTCGACGAGCGGTTCCCGAAGCACACGAATGTCGAGTTCGTGCAGGTGCTCGACCGAACGCACCTCCGAATGCGGGTCTGGGAGCGCGGTGTGGGCGAGACCCTGTCGTGCGGCACCGGCGTGTGCGCGTCGGCAGCGGTAGCCCGTCGGCGCGACCTGATCGATGAGGCGGTGCACGTGCACGTGCCGGGCGGTACGCACACGGTGACGCTCGGCGACACGGTGGTTCTCGGGGGTGAGGTGCAGCACGTGTTCGACGTGGACGTGGACGAGCACGAGCTGGTGCGGAGGCTCACTTGAGTCGCTCGTCGGCACGAGGGCGGCGGCGGCTTACCGCAACCGAGGTCGACTTCGATGTCGTCCATCAGCGTGCGCTTCTCGTCGGAACGGGGGTTGGTGCACGGTCGGTCGAAGAAGCCGAGCTGTCACTCGTCGAGCTCGGGCTGCTCACCGACACGGCGGGTGCGGAACCCGTCGAGACGATGCTCCAGCGGCGCGATCGTCCCGATCCGGCCACGTACGTAGGACGCGGGAAAGCCGAAGAGCTCCACGAGGCGGCGGAAGCGCTCGATATCGACGTAGTCGTGTTCGACGACGAGCTCTCGCCGGCCCAGCAGCGCAACTTGGAGAAGTTGTTGGAGCGTGACGTTGTTGACAGGGTCGCGCTGATCCTTGATATCTTCGCTCAGCACGCCACGAGCCAAGAGGGCATGGTGCAGGTGGAGCTCGCGCAGCTCCGGTATCGGATGCCGCGCCTGCGCGGCCGTGGTGTCGAGCTGAGCCAGCAGGCCGGCGGCATCGGGACGCGGGGGCCTGGTGAGACGCAGCTCGAGGTCGACCGACGGCGACTCCAGCGCCGCATCACGAAGCTCGAACAGGATCTGAAGCGCCTAGCCAAGACACGGTCGACACAGCGCAAGGCGCGCCGCCGCCGCGATCTCCAACGGGTGGCCGTCGTCGGGTACACGAACGCCGGAAAGTCCACCTTGTTGAACCGGCTCGCCCGCACCAACGTGCTGGTCGAGGACCGCCTCTTTTCCACTCTCGATCCGACGACTCGGCGGGTACACCTCCCGGGCGGCGAGACCATCCTGTGCTCCGATACCGTCGGGTTTGTGCGCCGACTCCCGCACCAGCTCGTCGAGGCGTTCCGTTCGACGCTCGAAGAGGTTGCCGAGGCCGACGTGCTCGTGCACCTCGTGGATGCCACCGCGCCGGATGCAGAGGCCCAGATCGCCGCGGTGCACGCGGTCTTGCGCGAGATCGGCGCGGGTGACGTACCCGAGCTGCTGGTGGTGAACAAGATCGATGCGGCGGATCCTGACCGCGTGCACGAGCTCACGACGCCGCCGGAAGCGTTGGCTATGTCGGCGTACACGGGGGAGGGCGTCGACAAGCTCCTCGTAGCGGTCGGCGATCGTCTGCGCGCGCTGACCGCGGTCACGGAGCTCGAAGTGCCGTACGACCGGGGCGATGTGCTTGCCGCGCTCCACCGCGACGCCGAAGTGCTGGTCGAGGTGCACGGTGATGAGAGCACGCGTGTGCGGGCCCGCCTGGGCAACGCCGAGCGGGCTAGGTTCGGCGAGTTCGTGACAGGCTGAGGTCATGGCGCCGCAGGCACCCACAGGCTTCGTGCCGCCGCCCTACCCGCACGATCGCCTCGACGACCTGAAGGCGGTTGCCGCGGCAGTGCCGGGGGGCATTGTCGACAGCTCGATCGGCACGCCGGTCGACCCGATGCCCGACCTCGCGGTTCAGGCGCTCGCCGATGCGGCACCGGGAGCAACCGGGTACCCGTTCACGATCGGCTCGCTCGAGTACAGGGAAGCCGCGGCTGCGTGGATCGAGCGTCGATTCGGTATCGGGTTGCCGGCGTCATCGGTCATGGCGTGCATCGGCACGAAGGAAGTCGTCGCCTCGCTCCCGCGGATGCTGTCGCTGCGCGACCCGTCGCGCGACACGGTGTTGTACCCGGGCGTTTCATATCCTACGTATGCCATGGGGGCCGAGCTCGCCGGCCTGCGGGCAGTCCCTGTGCCCGTGGACGACGAATGGCGCCCCAACCTGAGTGCCGTCGATCCCGATGACGCGTCCCGCGCGCTGGTTCTGTGGCTGAATGATCCCGCCAACCCGACCGGCGTCACCGCCACACCCGAGGCGATGCGGGCGTCCGTGGAGTGGGGGCGCGAGCATGGCGCGGTCGTCGCTAGCGATGAGTGTTACGCCGAGTTCACGTACGACGCGTCCGGCGCCCCGGCGGCGCCGGTCTCCGCACTCCAGGTGACCACTGATGGCGTGCTCGCAGTCCACTCGTTGTCGAAGCGTTCGAACATGGCCGGTCTCCGCGCCGGGTTCGTGGCCGGCGACGCATCGCTTGTCACGTACCTGGGTGAGGTGCGCAAGCACGGAGGTTTGATGGTCCCGGCACCGGTGCAAGCCGCGGCGGCGGCCGCGCTGGGTGACGACGACCATGTCGACGCACAGCGAGCGCGGTATGCGGACCGGCGAGCAAGGCTCGCCCCGGTGCTCGAAGCGTGGGGCCTGGTGAACGACGGCGGCCCGTCGGCGTTCTACCTCTGGCTGCGAGCCGCGGCCGGCAACGAGGATGGATGGTCGGTGGCGGCTCGCCTGGCCGCGACCGGGCTGCTCGTGGCACCGGGTTCGCTGTATGGCTCCGCTGGCGACCAGCATGTGCGAGTGGCATTGAGCATCACCGACGAGCACGTCCACCTGACCGTGCAGCGATTGGAGGCGAGTACGTGAGCGATCTGGCCCAGACGATCACGACGTTGTGGGAGGGCCGCGACGACATCGCGGCGGTGATGCCGGAAGACGACGCGCGCCGCGCGGTCCACGAGGCCGTGACGCTGCTCGACACCGGCGAGGCGCGTGTGGCCGAGCTGGTCGACGACGAGGTGGTCGTGCACCAGTGGTTGAAGCAGGCGATCCTCCTGTTGTTCCGGCTGTCGAAGATGGAGACCATCGAGCTGGGGCCGTTCGAGTACGCCGACAAGATCCCGCTGAAGCACGACTACGAGAAGGCGAAGGTCCGTGCGGTCCCGGGTTCGTCCGCCAGGTGGGGCTCGTACCTCGGGCCGGGCGTGATCATGATGCCGAGCTACGTGAACATCGGTGCGCGCGTCGGGGCCGAGACGATGGTCGACACATGGGCCACGGTCGGTTCGTGTGCCCAGATCGGGGAGCGGGTCCACCTGTCGGGCGGCGTCGGGATCGGTGGCGTGCTCGAACCGCCGCAAGCGGCGCCCGTCATCATTGAAGATGACGCGCTTATCGGCTCACGGAGCATGGTGACCCAGGGCGCGCGCGTCGGGCGGGGGAGCGTGCTCGGCGAGGGCGTGATCCTCAACCCCGGCATCCCTGTGATCGACGCCCAGACCGGTGAAGAGGTGGGACGAGGCGTCGTGCCGCCGTGGTGCATCGTCGTGCAGGCGATGCGCCCGCGCACGTTCCCGGGTGGCGAGTTCTACCTGCCGTGCGCCCTTATCATGAAGCGCCTCGAAGAGGGCGAGCGCTCCGACAAGGCCAAGCTCAACGAGATCCTCCGCGACCATGGGATCGGTTCATGATGAAACGTTCGATGCTGTTGGTTGGCGTCATTGGCCTTGCGGCACTCACCGCCGCATGTGGTGGGAGTGCGGAGAAGAAGAAGCCGTCCACGACCACCACGACGGTGGCGAACGCGACCACCACCACGGGCGCATCGCGTTCCGCGGCTTGCCAGGCCAATCCCGATCCCGCGAACTCGACGCAGGTCCTCGTCAATCAACCGGCTGCGAACAATCAAGTCACGAGCCCCCTCGCGGTCAGCGGCAGCATCAACGCCTTTGAAGCGACGTTCGAGATCGCCATCAAGGATGCCTCGGGCACCGACATCGCCACCGCTACCGGTCAGTCCGCGCAAGGACAGACGCTGGCTGCATTCAGTGAATCGGTTCCCTTCACCGTCAGCGCACCGACGCCCGCGTGCCTCTGGGTCTTCCAGTTCAGCGCGCAGGACGGAAGCCCGAGCATGGTGCTGCAGGTAGAGATCACGCTGAACCCGTAACCACCCGGTCCAGCCAGCCGTGGGCCCAGCGGCGCAGTCGGCCCGGGCGACGGGGCCGCGGGCGCGCCGAGGCGGGAAGCTCGGCTTGGCGCTGCACGACGTAGAGGTGGGTCATGGTCAGGGGGAGTGGGCTCATGGTTCGAGCCTGCGGGATCGAGCCCGAACCGACGAGTGGCAGGTTTGCCGTGTGACGCGAGGATGCTGCCATTGGCAAGAATAGCGCTATTCGCTAGGATCCTGCCATGGCTCCTCGCCCCCGATCCGTGACGAAGCGACATGTCGTGGCCGCGATCGTGCCGTCCGAGCCCGGCCTGCTCGAGCTCGCCGCCGCCGTCGAGGTGTTCGGCATCGTGCGCCCCGAATTCGCCGATCCCTGGTACGAGCTGCGGGTCTGTGCGCCGAAATCACTGCCAGACCACAGTGACAGCGATCACCGCGACAGCCACTATGGCCTGCGGGTCGTGGCGCCGCACACGCTGAAGGACGCGGCCGACGCCGACACCCTCATCGCCATGCCGTGGGGCGGCGAGTGGGGCGGGAAGGGCGAGAAGACGACAGCGCCGCCAGAGGTGCTCGAGCTCTTCCGGGCGGCTCACGCACGCGGTGCGCGCCTCCTTTCGTTCTGTACCGGCGCCTTCGTGCTGGCCGATGCCGGTCTGCTGCGCGACCGAAGGGTGACCACGCATTGGGGGGCTGCCGACGAGCTGGCCGCGCAGTTCCCTGACACCGTGGTCGACCCGTCCGTGCTCTACGTGGACGGCGGCCAGGTGCTCACGAGCGCGGGCGCGGCGGCGAGCTTCGACCTGGCGCTGCATGTGGTGCGTCTCGACCACGGTGCGGAGGTCGCGAACGCCGTCGCGCGGGGGCTCGTTGTGCCGCCGCACCGTGACGGCGGGCAGGCGCAGTACGTGGCGGCACCGGTCGCGCCCGAGGCGGGCCCCGATCCATTCCGTGAGACGCTCGACTGGGCCATTGAGCACCTCGACCAGCTGCTGACCGTGACCGAGCTGGCCGCGCGCAGCCTCATGAGCCCGCGCACGTTCGCTCGGCACTTCCATGCGGTGGTCGGCACGACGCCGCACTCGTGGCTGATGCGCCAACGTGTGCTCGCCACCCAGCAGCTCCTCGAGACGACCGACCTCTCGGTGGAGCGCATCGCGATGCAGGTGGGGTTCGGTTCGGCGGCGACGTTGCGCAACCACTTCCAGCGCGTGGTGCAGACCACGCCGCTGGCGTATCGCCGGACGTTCTGTGGCGACGACCTGGAGACGGCCGCCGCGAGCTGAGCGCCCGCGGCGATCCGTCAGAGTCGGCCGCGTCAGAGTCGGCGCAGGAGCGAGACGACCTTGCCGTAGATGTGGATGTCGGATGGCTCGAAGACCATCTCTTCCATCCGCGCGTTGGCGGGCTGGAGCACGATCTTGCCGCGACGCTTCTGGAACGTCTTGACCGTGCCTTCTTCACCGGGGATGCCGGCCACGACGACCTCGCCGGGCTCGGCTGAGGCCTGCTGGCGCACGACCACGTAGTCGCCGTCGAGGATGCCAGCGTCGATCATCGACTCTCCGTGCACCTTCACCATGAAGAGCTGGCCGGCGCCCGTGAAGTCTTCGGGCATCGGGATGGTCTCCTCGATGTTCTGGTCGGCCAGCACTCCGGTGCCGGCGGCGACGTCGCCGACGAGGGGGATGTGGCGGACGGGCCGCCGCTCGACCGCCGCGCCCGACCCCGACTCGTAGTGCAGCTCGAGCGCACGGGGCTTGGTGGGGTCGCGGGTGAGGAAGCCCTTGTCCTGGAGGGCGGCGAGGTGAGCGTGGACGGTGGAGCTCGACGAGAGCCCTACTGCCTCGCCGATCTCACGCACGCTGGGCGGGTAGCCCCGCTCGCGCACCTCGGCGTCGATGAATTCGAGGACCTGGCGTTGACGATCGGTGAGTTCTGTCATGCGGTCGAAGGTAGCACGATCAGGTGTTCGGGGCAAACACCTGTTCGTATTTTTTCGGTTTCCTCTTGACAACCGAACAGGCGTTCTGCTTGTATCCGAACAGGCGTTCGGAATACGTGCGGTGCCGGAGGCGCTCGCCAGGGAGCGAACGGTCTGGAGGAAGCACGGTTCGGAACGCAGGATCTCGGCCAGCGACCGAGTGCAGTCGAGTGTCACACCCTCGTGATGTGCTCACGGGGCCAATCAACCGAAGGAACCGAACGAGCACTCCATGACCGCCGTCACGATCGACCCCAGCTTCAGCGCACTGGTGAGCCCCGCGAGGACTCCCCAGCGCACGCTGCGCCCCGCCACAGGGTGCAGCACTGGCCGGGCCTCCCGTTCCACGTACCGGCGTCGTCGCCTCTGGGCGGCTGCGCTGGTACTTGGTGCGGTGATCGTGACGGGGGAGGCGGGCGCGGCGCTCGGGGGTGCACCCCTCGCTCCCCCCGAGCGCAGCCCGAGCCTCTCCACCGCCCGACCTGGCTCCCAATCCGGCTCCCAATCTGGGTCGGCGTCCGTCGTCGTCGTCCGCCAGGGCGACACCCTCTGGTCGATCGTCGAGCGGCATCTCCCGGGGGCTGATCCTCGGCCGCTCGTCGACGAGCTCAGCGCCGCTCGCCACGGCGCGCCGCTCGTGCCCGGCGAGACGATCCGGCTGCCCGCATAGGCGCGGGCCCCGAGCACAACGGCCGAGCAGGACGGCCGGGATCGGCGTACGTTGCTGTGGTGCGTTGCCCCTACTGCCAAGCCGACGACGACAAGGTCGTCGACTCGCGCCCGGCCGACGAGGGTGGATCGGTGCGCCGCCGCCGGGAGTGTCTCGCCTGCGGTCGTCGCTACACCACGCACGAGCGCGTCGTGGAGCTGCCCCTCATGGTGGTGAAGCGCTCCGGCGTGAAGGAGCCGTTCGAGCGGACCAAGCTCGGGGCGGGCATTGAGCGGGCCGTCGCCGGCAGCGCCGTGGCTCCCGCGGCAGTGGTGGCGCTCCTGATGGAGATCGAGGAGGAGGCCCGGGCCTCGGGCCCGGAGGTCACCACCGAGCGTCTGGGGGTTGCGGTCTTGGAACGGCTTCAGGTGCTCGACGAGGTCTCGTATCTCCGCTTTGCCTCCGTCTACAAGGGCTTCGAGACGGGCGCCGACTTCGAGCGTGAGGTCGTGGAGCTCCGCAAGACCACAGCACCCAAGCCCCGCCCCGGCTCCCTGCCCTAATCCGGAGCCAGGTGTCCGGAGCCAGACCCGAAAAGAACGCGTGTTGCTGAAGTTGCCCATTGACACGCATGGAATTCCAGTGGTGTAATACGCCCCGTATCTAGCGACGACCGCCCACCCCACCACCACATCTAGGGGTAGGCGATCGGCCGCCAGGGGGAAGGCTCGGAGCACCATCCGGGCGACGTTGTGAGCAGTTCGACGACCAGTTCGACCAGCAGTCGACGACCAGGAGGACACAGTGGCGATCGCGCCAGAGCAGATCGGGATCGGGATCCGTCGGTACTTCACCCGGCCCGGAGTGCACCCCTACGACACGGTCGAGTGGGAGCGGCGCGAGGCGCGCATCCAGAACTTCAAGGACGGGACCGACGCGTTCTACCAGCCAGACGTGGAGTTCCCCGTCGCCTGGTCGCAGAACGCCACCAACATCGTCGCCCAGAAGTACTTCCGCGGCACCCTCGGTACCGACGAGCGCGAGTGGTCGCTGCGTCAGGTGATCGACCGCGTCGCCGACACCGTCACCGCGTGGGGGATGCGCGACGGCTACTTCGTCGACGACCAGGAAGGCGCGGCGTTCCGTAACGAGCTCAAGTTCGTGCTCGTGCACCAGCAAGTGGCGTTCAACAGCCCGGTGTGGTTCAACATCGGCGTCAAGGGAGTGCCGCAGCAATCGAGCGCGTGTTTCATCCTCGCGGTCGAGGACACGATGGACGGGATCCTCAACTGGTACCGCGAAGAGGGAACGATCTTCAAGGGCGGCTCGGGTTCGGGCATCAACCTGTCCAACATCCGCTCGTCGTACGAGGGTCTCGCCGGTGGCGGCACCGCGAGTGGCCCGGTGAGCTTCATGCGCGGCGCCGACGCATCGGCCGGCACGATCAAGTCGGGCGGCAAGACCCGGCGCGCCGCGAAGATGGTCATCCTCAACGACAACCACCCCGACATCGAAGAGTTCATCTGGTGCAAGGCGCGTGAGGAGCGCAAGGCGCATGCGCTGAAAGACGCCGGCTTCGACATGGATCTCGACGGCATCGACAGCCACTCGATCCAGTACCAGAACGCCAACAACTCGGTACGGGTCACCGACGACTTCATGCGCGCGGTCGAAGAAGATGCCGATTGGGCGCTGCGGGCCGTCAAGACCGGCGAGCCGGTCAAGACGGTGAAGGCGCGCGACCTCATGCGTCAGATCTCCGAGGCGTCGTGGGAGTGCGCCGATCCCGGTATGCAGTTCGACACCACGATCAACCACTGGCATACCGCGCCCAACACGGGCCGCATCAACGCCAGCAACCCGTGCTTCCCGGGTTCAGAGTTCGTGCACACCGACAAGGGATTGATCCGATTCGCTGAGCTCGTCGACCGTGCCCGCGACGGCGAGAGCTTCGGGATCTACACGCATGACGCGACGAACCCCGATGCTCCAGCGGAGCGACTCGAGGTCACGAGTCCCGAAGCGGTGATGATCACCGGCTTCAACGAGATTGTGAAGTTGACGTTCTCCAATGGCCAAGAGCTTCGCTGCACGCCGAACCACCGGATCTTCACTGAGAACCGGGGCTACGTCCGCGCCGATGAGCTCGAGGCGACCGATCGGGTCAAGGTGCTCACGTTGCCCGCGCCGGCAACGGCCGCGGACTGGAGCATTCCGACTTCGGCTCGCCTGTACGCACTCGCCGGTCGTGGCGACAAGAAGTCCAACGCCTTCCGCCTTCCCGAGAAGTGGAGCCCGGAGCTGGCTCACTACCTCGGTTGGTTGGTGGGTGACGGCTGCATCTCGGGCGACGTCGTCTCGACCGTCTACGGATCAGACGAGGAGCAGTCGCAGATCCTTCCGATGCACCAGGGCATTGCAACCTGGATGAACGGCGACGCGACACCGAAGCCCTCGGTCCAGGCCAACGGCACGATGCAGCTCCGCCAGAGCCGCCGCGTGATCGCCCGCTTCTTCGAGGCGCTCGGTGTTTCGCGCAAGAAGTCGGCCGAGAAGAAGGTGCCGGATGCCATCTATCAGGCACCAAGCGAGATCGTCGCGGGCTTCCTCCGCGGGCTCTTTGATGCCGACGGTTGCGTGTACGACGGCGCGCACTACCGCTACGTCGGACTTGGTTCAGCATCGGAAGACTTGCTCCGGGGAGTTCAGCGATTGCTGTCCACATTTGGTGTGTTCTCACGGATCTACCAGACTCGCAAGAGCGGCGGTCCGAGTGGATTCGAATACACGCGGAAGGACGGCACGAGCGTTTCTTACGATGCGGGTCCGGCTTTCGATCTGCGAATCGCCAATCGATCGGTTGCACGGTTCGCCGACCATGTTGGATTTGCTCTCGAAGGAAAGGTTGCGAAGCTCAGTTCGTTCATCGAGTCCCACCGACTCAACACGACTGATGAAACGATTCGACTACGTGAACGCGCGGACGATGGCGTGGAACTCACGTTCAATCTCACCGAGCCGCGGAACCACAGTTACGTCGTAAATGGGACAATCGTCGCGAATTGCTCGGAATATATGCACTTGGACAACTCGGCGTGCAACCTCGCCAGCATCAACTTGCTGAAGTACCTCGACGAGGACGGCAACTTCGACACCGAGGCTTTCAAGCAGACGGTCGAGGTCGTGTTCACCGCGCAGGAGATCCTCGTCGGCAATGCCGACTACCCCACAGAGAAGATCGGTGAGAACAGCCGCAAATTCCGCCAGCTCGGTATGGGCTACGCCAACCTTGGCGCGCTGCTCATGGCGCAAGGCCTTCCCTACGACTCCGACGAGGGTCGGGCGTGGGCCGCGGCGATCACCGCGCTCATGACGGGGCACGCGTACGCGACCAGCGCCAAGACCGCGGGGCGTATGGGACCGTTCGCGGGCTACGCCGAGAACGAAGACGCCATGCTCAACGTGCTGCGCATGCACCGCGCCGAGGTCGCCAAGATCGACGAAGAGCTCGTGCCCCCCGATCTGCTGGGTGCGGCACAGCGTTCATGGGACGAAGCCGTCGAGGTGGCCGAGTTCCAAGGCGTCCGCAACTCGCAAGCCACCGTGCTCGCGCCTACGGGATGTCTCGTTGGCGGGACTCTCGTGCCAACCGAGCGTGGTCTTGTGCGACTCGGTTCACTCGGAAACCCGATCGGCGACCAGTGGCAGCCGCTCGGCATCGACGTCCAGACCGACGAAGGCGCGCGGGAGGCCACGCAGTTCTACGTGAACGGCGTCGAGCCCGTCGTCAATGTCACGACCGCACGCGGCTACCGCTTGCGCGGCACCACGAAGCACCGCGTGAAGGTCGTCGACGAGTACGGATCATGGGTATGGCGGCACTTGGCCGATATGCAATTCGGCGACCGCGTGCCGCTCGCACTCGACCAGCTCGTGGGTGAGCCCCAAGTCGTCACGCTGCCTCCGCTGCCAGAGGCGTACTGGACCGGCGAGTGGGAGGCGCAGGCGCCGCGCGAGGTCACTCCAGAGCTCGCTGAGCTCGTTGGCTACTTCATGGGCGACGGGTCGCTGCACTCGAGGGGTATCCGCCTCTGTGTCGCCAGCGGCGACTTCGACGTTGTCGAGCGCCTCTCGCAGCTCGGCAAAGAGTGCTTCGGCCTCCAGGCGCACTTCTCGCAGAAGAAGGGCTACACGGAGGTTGCCTTCCACTCGGTTCGACTCACCGAGTGGTGGGAGGCGTGCGGCTTCGCGAAGCGTCTGCCGCATGAAGGGCACACGGGCAAGGGTTGGACCCCGCACATCCCCGACGCGCTGCTGCACACGAACGACCGTGACGTGTACGGGGCCTTCGTGCGCGGCCTCTTCGAGGCCGATGGCACGGTCACGTCCGGGATCCCAAACTGGTCCACCACGTCGCTTGAGTTCTCGCACGACGTCCAGTCGGTGCTGCTGGCACTCGGCTACCCGACGACCCGCAAGTACGACATCACCGGCTGGGGGCAGTCGACGCTGGCGGTGCTGCGGCTCCTCAACACGTCGTACCACTCCCGTTGGCTCGAGGAGATCGGGTTCGTCGGCGACCGCAAGAACACCAAGGTGCTTCGGAGTGAAGGACGCCAGGCGGCACGCAAGGACTACATCCCGATCACCCGCGCGCTGGTAGATCGGCTCGCGCCGACGAACGACCGCCTCCGCAAGGTGCTGCTCATGGAGGTCGCCCGCGGCACGGTGTCTCGACGTTCGGCGAACGAGTTGTTCGAGCGCACCAACGATGGCGAGCTCGAGCACCTGCTCGGCTTCTTCTACGACACCGTCGCATCGGCAGAGCTCGGCGACGAGGAACTCACGTTCGACCTTTCGGTGCCTGAGAACGTCACGTACGTGGCCAACGGCTTCGTCAGTCACAACACCATCGGGTTGATGATGGATTGCGACACGACCGGCATCGAGCCCGACCTCGCCCTCACGAAGGCGAAGAAGCTCGTGGGCGGCGGCACGATGATGATCGTCAACCAGACGATCCCGCGTGCGTTGCGCAAGCTCGGGTACTCCGACGAGCAGGGCGACGCGATCGTGCAACACATCAACGAGCACAAGACGCTCGACGGTGCGCCGGAGTTCAACCCGGAGCACCTCCCTGTGTTCGCGTGCTCGATGGGTGACAACACGATCCACTACATGGGTCACGTGAAGATGATGGGTGCGGCGCAGCCATTCATCTCGGGGAGTATCTCCAAAACTGTGAACACGCCGGAGCACACGACGGTCGAAGAGATCGAGATGCTCCACATGGAATCGTGGAAGCTCGGCCTCAAGTCGGTGGCGATCTACCGCGACAATTGCAAGGTGGGGCAGCCGCTGGCCACGCAGAAGAAGACCGTGAAGACGGTGGAAGTGGCCGAGGCATTCGATGCCGTGATCGGGGCCGCGGACCAGGCCGGCGTGGTCATCCGCGAGGTCGAGCGGATCGTCGAGACGGTCATCGTGCAACAGCCGATCCGCCAGAAGCCGCCGCGCACGCGCAGGTCGCGCACGTTCTCGTTCCGGGTGGCCGACTGCCACGGGTACGCGACGGTCGGGGAGTTCGAAGACGGTCGGCCCGCCGAGGTGTTCCTCAAGGTGGCGAAGCAGGGCTCCACGCTCGCCGGGATCATGGACGCGTTCGCGATCTCGGTGAGCCACGGGCTCCAGTACGGCGTGCCGCTCCAGGCGTTCGTCGACATGTTCACCAACATGCGCTTCGAGCCTGCGGGCATGACCGACGACCCCGATATCCGGTTCGCGTCGAGCCTCGTCGACTACATCTTCCGACGCCTCGCGGTGGAGTATCTCTCCTACGAAGAGCGCAAGGACCTCGGCGTGCTCACGATCGACGAGCGCACGGAGCCCTCCCTTCCTGGCGTGCAAGAGGCCACCACGGTCACGGAGTCGGGTCTCGACCTCCTACCGGCCGAGGACCGCGCGCCGTCGCACATCATGGAGCTCCCGATGGCACCGCCTGAGCCTGCGGCGACTGCGCCCGAGGCGCGTCACGAACGCGAGGCCGAAGTGGTGCTTTGCTACAACTGCGGCGACATCATGCAGCGCGCGGGTTCGTGCTTCGCGTGCGGCTCCTGCGGCTCCACCACCGGCTGCTCGTAGCTCACTCGTGCGGCTCTGCTCAATTCCTGGGGGCTACGTCTGACGGACGTAGCCCTCGCCGCTGAGGAACCGCAGCGTCACGTGCGCAGCCGCGAGGAGCCGC